>JAMLIO010000004.1 GCA_023954155.1 Pseudobdellovibrionaceae bacterium
TGTCGGCGGCACCTTGTGCTGCACCTGCATGAATACGTTGCCCGAGTAAAACGGCGGCTTGCCCGTCAGCAGTTCGTAGAGCGTCGCCCCCAGCGCATACACGTCGTCCGTTACCGCCGGGTCCTCGCCCATCATCTGCTGCGGGCTCATGTAAACCGGCGTGCCCGACGAACCCGCCTGCGCGCTCACCCGGGTCACGCTCTCGCTCAACGATGCCGCGATCCCAAAATCCAGCACCTTCAGCTCGCCCCGTTGGTTGACCATCAGGTTCGCCGGCTTCAGGTCGCGGTGCACCACCCGCGCCGAGCGGTGCGCGTAATCGAGCGCCCCGCACAACTGCTCCACCCACGGCGCCAGTTTCTCCGGAGTGAAGACCTGGCCGGGCTCGTCCACCCGCAGCGACGACAACGTGTCGCCCGCCACATACTCCATCGACACCGCCGCCGTGTGCCCGTCGGTCACGAAGTCGTGGATCTTCACGATGTGCGGATGCGCGAGGTCCATCGCCCGTCGCACCTCGCGCTTCAAATCCTCGACCGAAGCCCGGTCGTTGGCCACGACTTCGGGCAGGAATTTCAACGCCGTGTCGCGACCCAGCTCATCGTCCCGCGCCCGCCACCCCACCCCCCACCCCCCCCCGCTCACCTTGATCACAATAACCTGCCGCCCCCCCCCCCCCACCCCCAAGGCTGCAAAAAAAACAGAGAACTTAGTTGACAAAAAGCTTAAAAATCGCCAGAACTTAGCCTTTAGTGTGTGTTACAAATATTCTGTTAAGGGCCTCTGGCCAACTGATAGAGAGTTGTAATGCCGCTTTTTTTGTGTCCAATTTTTTGCAATTAACACTGTAAGTATTTGGAATTTATAGGTAATTAGTGAGCCTCTTTAGTTAATTAAATGCTCAGAAAGAAGGGTGACAAACGTGCAAAGTCAGAAAATCAGAATCCGTTTAAAGTCTTTTGATCATAAGTTACTTGATCAATCTACGAAAGAGATCGTAGATACGGCACAAAGAACAGGAGCTAAGGTTACAGGTCCAATTCCTCTACCAACAAGAATCAATAAGTACACAGTGCTTAGATCTCCTCACGTAGATAAAAAATCTCGCGAACAATTTGAGATCCGCACTCATAAGAGACTATTAGATATTCTTGAGCCTACACAACAAACAGTGGATCAATTGATGAAATTAGATCTATCTGCGGGTGTACATGTTGAAATCAAACTAAGCAAAGTTGAGAAGTAGAGGGTAACATGTCAGAAACTAACAATGAAACAAATGTAGTAGCTGAAGAGACTCAAACACAAGAAGTCCAAACTTCTGATTCTTCTGCTTCAGTAAATTTAAAAGGTTTTTTTGGATTTAAAAGAGGAATGTCTGCTGTGTATAGCGAAAGCGGCGAGAGAATTCCTGTGACTGTTCTAGAGTGCAAACCTTGGACAATCACTCAAATCAAAACTCAAGAAAAAGATGGTTACACAGCAGTGCAAATCTCTGGTGACCCTAAGAAAGCCAAAAACAGCTTAAAGTCTGAACTAGGTCATGTGAAAAAAGCAGGACTTGATTCTGCTCCTAGACATTCTGGTGAAATCCGCCAAGAGCTTCCTGAAGGTGTAGCAGTGGGACAAAAAGTCACTGTAGCCTCTTTTGAAAAAGGTCAGACAGTAAAAGTGACTGCGACTTCAAAAGGTAAAGGTTTTTCTGGTGTGATGAAACGTTACGGTTTTGGTGGTGGTCCTGCCTCTCACGGATCTGGCTTCCACAGAAAACCAGGTTCTATCGGTAACCGTGAATTTCCAGGTCGCGTACAGCCTGGTAAAAAAATGGCAGGTCAACATGGGAATAAACCAGTGACTGTTAAAGGCTTGGAAGTTGTTGATGTAATTCCTGAGAAGAATGTTCTTTTATTAAAAGGTTCTGTACCAGGTGCAACTAACAGTTTAGTTAAAATCGTGAAGCTGTAGAAGGATCGAGGATAAAATGGCAACTATAGACGTATTAAATTGGAAAAATTCAAAAGTGGGTCAAGTAGATTTATCTGCTGATATCTTTGAACGCCCTGTAAGAAAAGATCTTTTACAGACTGTTGTGAAATGGCAGTTGGCAAAAAGAAGACAAGGTACACACATGACTAAAACTAAAGGTTTAGTCAGTGGTGGTGGAGCAAAACCTTACAAACAAAAAGGAACAGGTAATGCCCGTAGAGGTTCTAGTCGTTCTCCACTTATTCGTGGTGGTGGTGTGATTTTTGGACCACAACCAAGAGATTACTCTTACACACTTCCTAAGAAGCAAAGAATTGCGGCTCTTAAAACAGCTCTTTCTTATTTGTATGCTGAAGGAAAGCTTAAAGTGGTTGATAAATTTGAGTCTACTGGAAAGACAAAAGAAGCAGCTCAAAACCTACAAGCTATTGGTGTGAAAAAAGCAGTATGTGTGGGAACAGATAAAGAGGCTACATTTGCAAGAGCCACTCGTAATATCCCTACTTATTTATATTTAACTGCGGAATCTATGAACGTGTATGACCTTTTAAAGTACGACCAAGTTGTTCTTGAAAAAGACTCTGTTCAAAAGATCCAAGAGAAATTAGGAGCGGAGGCATAAAATGATCGGTGTAATTAAAAGACCATTAGTAACTGAAAAGATCTCCATGCTTTCTGAAAAAGGCATTTATGCTTTTGAAGTAGACCGCAAAGCTACAAAAACAGAAGTTAAGAATCTTATAGAAAAGAATTTCGACGTAAAAGTAGAGTCTGTGAAAACTTTAATCTGCCGTGGACGTTCAAAAAGAACTGTGCAAGGTCAAACTAAAGTCAAATATTGGAAGAAGGCTCTGGTAAAACTTAAAAAAGGCGAAAAACTGTCGCTATTTGAGGGAGCATAAGCATGGGAATTAGAGTTTTAAGACCTAGACATAACAGTTTAAGAAATCGCTCTGTTTCTGATTTTAAAGAGATCACAAAAGCAACTCCAGAAAAGAGTTTGACTGAGCCTTTAAATAAAAAAGCATCCAGAAACAACTTCGGTAGAATCACTATGCGCCATGCAGGTGGTGGACATAAAAGAAGATACCGTGTGATTGATTTCAAAAGAATCAAGAGAGACATCGAAGGTACAGTAGCTGCGATTGAGTACGATCCAAACAGAACGTGCCGTATTGCTCTGATCAACTACCCTGATGGTGACAAGGCTTATATCTTGGCTCCAGTAGGATTAGAGGTTGGAAGCAAAGTGATCTCGAGTAACAAAGCTGATATCAAGCCAGGTAACTGCTTAGATTTAGCTGTGATCCCAGCGGGTACAACGATCCATAACGTGGAGTTGCGTCCTGGCAAAGGTGGTCAGTTAGTTCGTGGTGCAGGTGTTGGTGCCTCTTTGGTGGCTAAACTTGGAAAATACTGCCAAGTTAAATTGCCAAGTGGTGAAGTTCGTTTAGTGCTTTCCACTTGTAAGGCTACAATTGGTCAAGTGGGCAATACAGATCATGAAAATATTAAATTAGGTAAAGCTGGTCGTAAAAGATGGATGGGTATTAGACCTACAGTTCGCGGTATGGCGATGAACCCTATTGATCACCCACTTGGTGGTGGTGAAGGTGTGGGTAAAGGACATCACCCAGTGAGTCCATGGGGTCAACCTTCTAAGGGTTACAAAACTAGAAAAAATAAACGCACTAGCAATATGATTGTTAAGAGAAGAAGTAAGTAAGGAGTAGATTGTGTCTAGATCATTAAAAAAAGGTCCATTTGTTGATGAGCATCTGATGAAGAAAATTGAAAACGCAATTTCTACAGGTGACAAAAAAGTGATTAAAACTTGGTCGCGCAGATCTACTGTACTTCCTGAGTGCACAGGTCTTACGTTTGCAGTTCACAACGGTCGTAAGTTTGTCCCAGTTTACGTTCAAGACAATATGGTAGGTCACAAGTTCGGTGAATTTGCTCCTACTAGAACATACACTGGTCATGGCGATAAAAAAGGTAAATAGGTCGGAGTAAAAAATGGAAGTAAAAGCTAGTTTAAAATATGCACGAATTGGAACACAGAAAGCACGTTTAGTGGCTGATTTGGTTCGTGGTAAAGACGTGAATGAGGCTCTTCAAACTTTGGCCTTCACTGAAAAGAAAGGTGCCGTTTTGATTAAGAAGTTAATCGAATCTGGTGTTGCCAATGCTGAGCAAAAGAAAGTGATTGATGTGGACAATCTTTATGTAAAGACCATCACAGTAGATCAAGGTCCAATGCTAAAAAGATTTACACCAAGAGCAAAGGGCAGTGCTTCAGGTATTTTGAAGAAAATGAGTCACATCAACATCGTTTTGGATGAAAGATAAGGAAGGCGGGAAAACATGGGTCAAAAGGTTAATCCAATTGGTTTAAGAGTCGGTGTTATCAGAACTTGGGATTCTCGCTGGTATTCCAAAGGTAAAGAGTACGCTACAAACTTACACGAAGATTACAAATTAAGAGAATATGTAAAAAAACAATTAAAACACGCAGGTGTATCTAAAGTTGAAATCGAAAGATCGGCACAAAAAGTAAAAGTGATCGTTTCAACTGCACGTCCTGGTGTGGTGATCGGTAAAAAAGGTTCTGGTATCGATCAATTAAGAGTGCAATTGCAAGCCTTAACCACAAGTGAAGTGCATGTGAGCATTCAAGAGGTGCGTAAACCTGATGTGGATGCTCAATTGGTGGCTTCTAACATTGCTATGCAACTTGAGAAAAGAATTTCATGGAGAAGAGCTTTAAAGAAAGCTATCGCTGCGGCGTCTCGTGGTGGTGTTCGTGGAATTAAAGTGCAAGTGAGTGGAAGATTAGATGGTGCAGAAATTGCGCGTACGGAATGGTACAACGAAAAGAGCGTTCCATTACATACATTAAGAGCAGACATTGATTACGGTACAGCAGAGGCTTTAACAGCTTATGGAATTATCGGAATGAAAGTTTGGATTTATCGTGGAGATGTTCTTTCTATGAAAGAAGTCGAGGAGGCAGGTCGTGTTAAGTCCTAAGAAGATTAAATGGCGTAAACAAAGAAAAGGTCGCATCAAAGGTAAAGCCACCCGTGGAACTGATATCAGCTTCGGAGACTTCGCTTTACAAACTACAGAGATGGGACGCATCACGGCTCGTCAGATTGAGGCCAGTCGTATTGCGATCAGTAGATCGGTAAAAAGAGGCGGTAAGCTTTGGATCAGAATTTTCCCAGATAAACCTATTACTAAAAAGCCTGCTGAGGTGAGAATGGGTTCGGGTAAAGGAAGTGTGGAATTATGGGTAGCACCTGTAAAACCAGGTCGCATTTTGTTTGAAATGAACGGTGTGACTCGCGAACAAGCTAAAGAAGCTTTTAGACTTGCAGCTCATAAACTTCCCGTAAAAACAAAGTTTCTTGAGAAGGAAGAGGCATAATCATGAAGTTCAAAGAAATTAAAGATTTAACAGTTGAAGAGCTAAGAAAGCGTGAAGGGTCACTAAGAACCGAACTTTTCATGGTGAAGATGAAGCACGCTTTAGGTCAGGTTGCCAATCCTCTTTTAGTAAGAGGTTTAAGACGTGACATTGCTAAAGTGAAAACTTCCATCAACCAAAAGTTGGCGAAGTAGGAGTGAGCTATGAGTGAAAATGAAGTAAAAAAACGCGGTCGTAAAATTGAAGTTGTTGGTGAAGTGATCAGCGATAAAATGGACAAGACAATTTCTGTAAAAATATTTAGAAATGTAAAACATCCTAAATATCAGAAGTATGTGAAAAGAACGTCTGTATTTAAAGCTCACGATGAAAAGAACATTGCTAAAGTTGGTGATAAAGTTCGTATCATGGAGACTCGTCCATTGAGTAAAACGAAAAGATGGCAACTTTCTGCAATTCTTGGAGCTGATGGTAAAGAGGTGCAGAGATGATTCAAGTACAAACACGTTTAAATGTGGCAGATAATTCTGGCGCAAAAGAAGTTCAATGTATTAAAGTTTTAGGCGGTTCTAAAAGAAGAACTGCTGGAGTCGGTGACATCATCGTGGTTTCTATTAAGCAGGCCATTCCTAACTCTAAAGTTAAAAAAGGGGATGTAGCAAAAGCTGTGATCGTTAGAACTATTCACAAGATTCGCAGACCAGATGGCAGCTATATCCGTTTTGATGAGAACTCTGCCGTTTTATTAAATAACAATAAAGAGCCAATTGGAACTCGTATTTTTGGACCAGTTGCTAGAGAGTTAAGAGCAAAATCTTTTATTAAGATTGTATCTCTAGCTCCTGAGGTTCTGTAGGAGATATGATGAGTTACACTAAAAATTTATATGATAAAGAAGTAGTTCCAGCTCTTAAAAAAGAGCTTAACACTGAGAACATCATGAAAGTTCCTACGATTGAAAAGATCGTAATCAACACATGTATCAGTGAAGCAGTTCAAAACCCGAAGTTATTAAACGTAGCTGTAGATGAATTGTCTGCAATTACTGGCCAAAAAGCTGTGGTCACTAAAGCTAAAAAAGCGATTGCAAACTTCAAATTAAGAGAAGGTATGCCGCTAGGTGCGCGTGTGACATTACGTCGTGAAAAGGCTTGGGCATTTATGGATCGTTTGGTTCATTTAGCACTTCCAAGTGTAAGAGACTTTAGAGGTATTTCTCCTAAAGGCTTTGACGGACGTGGTAACTACAATATGGGAGTTAAAGAACAGATTATTTTCCCAGAAATCAGTTACGATAAAGTTGATAAAGTAAGAGGTATGAACATTACAATTTGTACCACAGCAAAAACCGACGCAGAAGGAAAGGCGCTTTTAGAAAAGCTAGGTATGCCTTTCAGAAGTAAGTAGAGGAGTGATAATGGATACTATTGCTGACTTCATAACAAGAATTAGAAACGCTGGATTTGCAAAACACGAAAAAGTGGATATTGCGAGTTCAAAGATTAAAGAAGGTATTGCTCGTATTCTTAAGGACCACGGTTATATTAAAACATTCCGTGTGGCTCAAGATGGCAAGCAAGGACTCATGCGTGTTTATTTAAATTACGACAAGACAGGCCGCCCTGCAATTGAGAGCATCCAAAGAGTGAGTCGTCCAAGTAAGCGTGTGTATGTGAAAAGCACTGAAATTCCTCAAGTTCGTTCTGGCTATGGGATTACAATCCTAAGTACGAATAAGGGTGTTTTAAGTGGTGAAGAAGCTACTACCAGTAATGTGGGTGGCGAAATTTTATTAAAGATTTGGTAGGTATAAAATGTCTAGAATTGGAAAATTACCTGTTAAAGTTGAAGACAAAGTGAACGTAGAGATCAAAGACACTTTGGTGACAATTAAAAACGGAAACAAAGTTCAAGAAGTTCGTGTTACTGGTCCTATCAAAGTAGAACTTAAAGATGGGGCGATCCAAGTGACTCGCGAAAATGATGAGCCAAAAACAAAAGCTCTGCACGGTCTTTACCGAAGACTTATTGGGAACGCTATGACAGGTGTTTCTAAAGGTTGGTCCAAAGCCCTGATCCTTAATGGTGTCGGGTACAGAGCCAACGTTGCGGGTAAAAACCTAGAGCTAACTCTTGGGTTTAGTCATCCCATTAGCTTCCCAATCCCTGAAGGTATTGAGATTAAAGTGGATAAACAAACTAACGTGTCTATCACAGGAGCTGACAAAGCTTTGGTAGGGCAGGTTGCAGCTAAAATCCGTGGATTCAGACCACCAGAGCCATTCCTTGGTAAAGGTATTCGCTATGATGATGAAGTGATCCGCAGAAAAGCTGGTAAGTCTGGCGGTAAATAAGAGAGGTATGTGAAATGAAATTAAAGATTAACAAATCAATGAGCGAAAGATTAAAAGCTCGCTTAAAAAACAAGATTCGTATCAGAAGAAAAGTAACTGGTACTGTTGAAAGACCTCGCTTAACTGTATTCAGATCTTCAAAATACATCTATGCGCAACTGGTGGATGATGTGAATGGAGCAACTTTAGCGTCAGTGTCTTCTTCAGGTATCAGTGGCCTAAAAGGAACAAGCAATTGCGATGCAGCTAAATCTGTAGGCGCAAAGATTGCTGAGATTGCTAAAGGTAAGAACATTGAAAAAGTAGTATTTGATAGAAACGGTTATGTTTATCACGGCAAAGTTAAAGCTTTAGCAGAAGGTGCTAGAGAAGCTGGGTTACAATTTTAAGGAACGAGGGTGAGTGTGGAAACAACAACAAATCAAGAATTTGAAGAAAGAGTTGTAGCGATTAACAGAGTTGCCAAAGTGGTAAAGGGCGGTAGACGCTTTTCCTTCTCGGCTCTTGTGATTGCTGGAGACGGAACGGGCTCTGTAGGTTTTGGAACAGGCAAAGCTAACGAAGTTCCAATGGCGATCAGCAAAGCAGCTCGTATCGCAAAAAAGAATGCGACTCCATTTACAATGAAAGAAAACAGAACCATCCCTCATGAAGTGATTGGTACTTTTGGTGCGGCTAAGGTGGTATTGATCCCTGCGGCTCCAGGTACTGGTGTGATTGCTGGTGGTGCTGTGAGAGCGGTTTTAGAGTCAGTAGGAATTAAGGACATCCTTACAAAATGTGTGGGAACAAGAAACCCCCATAATGCAGTAAGAGCGACTTTAGATGGCTTAGCACAACTGACTGATAAGACTTTAAAAGAAAGATTGGACGTGTAATATGGCAAAATCATTTCATGTAAAATTAGTAAAAAGCCGTAATGGTGCTACAAAAACTCAGCTTGCGACTTTGGACGCCATGGGTTTACGTAAGATTGGGTCTGAAAAGGTATTGGCTGATAATGAAGCTAACCGTGGTCAGATCTTTAAAATGCAACATTTGTTAAAGGTGACTCCACAGTAGTCAGCTTTAATGCCTGCTGTTTATGCAGGTATAGGTCGCCCGCTCGTTTGAGCGGTAGGTATAAATATCTAGGTTTAGGAATTTAGGAGCAGAATATGTCTTTATTGTCAGAGCTAAAAATTAACAAAGGTGCAACACACTCTAAGAAAAGAATTGGTCGTGGTGACGGTTCTGGCCAAGGAAGTACAGCAGGTAAAGGTCATAAAGGTCAAAAAGCAAGATCTGGCGGTAAAGTGCGTGTAGGTTTTGAAGGTGGTCAAATGCCACTGATGAGACGTTTACCTAAGTTTGGATTTTCAAACGCCCAGTTTAAGAATGTTTATGAAATCGTGACTACAGGTCAGTTGAATAAATTTAGCGGTGATGTCACACTGGAAACCCTTCAGACTGCGGGTTTGGTTAAAAAAGGTGACGTTAAGGTTAAGGTATTGACCAAAGGCGAAATTAAGACGAACCTCAATTTGAAAGTACATAAAATTAGCGAATCAGCAAAAGCGGCTATTGAAAAAGCCGGAGGAACAGTCGAGGTCATCTAGTGTCAAATGCGGTTGAAGCCATAACAAAAAACAGCAGCTTAAAAAACAAACTTCTTTTCACTTTAGGAATGCTTGCCATCTACAGGATCGGGGTTCAAGTTCCGTCTCCTGGTTTGGATGGAGCGGCAGTGATGTCGTTCTTCCAATCTCAAAGTGGTGGGTTATTTGGTCTTTTTAACACCTTCACAGGAGGAGCGTTAGAAAGATTCAGTATTTTTGCCTTAGGCGTAATGCCTTACATCTCGGCTTCGATCATTTTCCAGATCTTACAGGCTGCCGTGCCTTCACTTGAAGCGATGAAAAAAGAAGGCCCTGCAGGACAGAAAAAGATCAGTCAATATACAAGATATGCCACCATCTTACTTTGTTTTGTGCAAGGTTATGCCATGGCCAATTGGATGGCTTCAGAAAGCAGTCCAGATGGAAGCCCTCTGGTGATCACTCCTATGTTTGGTTTTGTGCCGTTCCAAGTGGTGACCATTATGACGTTAACTGCAGGAACATGTTTTTTGATGTGGATCGGTGAACAGATCACTGAACGTGGCATCGGAAACGGAATCAGCTTGATCATCTTTGCGGGGATTGTGTCTGGTATTCCAGGTGGCGCTGCCGCTTTATGGAAGCAAGTCAGTTCTGGCGAAATGGCGGCTTTAGTGGCATTCATCCTTCTTGCGGGAATGGTTGGGGTGATCTCCTTTATTATTTTTATGGAAGTGGCTCAACGTCGTTTACCTATTCAGCATTCACAAAGAGGGACAGGACGTCAGGCGATGCAACAGCCCACAAGTCACTTGCCCTTAAAACTGAACTTTGCAAACGTAATTCCACCCATTTTTGCGTCCAGTTTATTGATGTTCCCAGCTACAATGACTCAGTTTTTTGATAGTCCGTGGTTGGTCTCCCTACAGCAGTCTTTCATGCCTACTGGGGCCTTATATAATATTATCTTTATTGGTTTAGTGGTGTTCTTTTGCTTTTTCTATACAGAAATTGTCTTTAATCCTAAGGACGTGGCAGAAAACCTTAAAAAACAGGGAGGCTTTATCCCTGGTGTTCGTGCGGGAAACAGCACGGCAGAATATATTAAAAGAGTTTTGGACCGTCTGACAGTTGTGGGAGCTATTTACCTGAGTGCAGTTTGTATTATGCCTACGATTGCTACTGAGGCCCTTAAAGTGCCATTTTATTTTGGTGGGACCAGCGTTCTGATTATGGTCGGTGTGGCTTTAGACTTTGTACAACAGGTACAAACTCATATTTTATCTAGCAAATATGAAGGTCTAATGAAAAATATGCGTGTTCGCGGAAGAAGAGTTAGATACTGATATGAAATGCCTATTGCTATTTGGTGCCCCTGGGTCTGGTAAAGGGACCCAATCCGAGCTCTTGAAGACCAAGGGCTTTGCTCATTTGAGCACGGGGGACCTGTTCCGTGAGAACATCAAAAACCAAACTCCACTTGGTATTGAAGCTAAGGCCATCATTGAAAAAGGGGATCTGGTCCCTGATAGCATCACCTTAGGTATGCTTAAAGAGGCGATTGGGTCCTTACAATCTGGACAAGATAAAAATAGCGGACTTACCTATCAGAACTTTATTTTAGATGGTTTCCCAAGAAACTTAAATCAAGCCAAACAGTTAGAGGCTCTTTCTGAGGAACTAGGATTTGCAGTGGAAGCTGTTATTTTCCTAGAGGTTCCTGATAAAGTGCTTTTTGAACGTCTGACAGTGCGTAGACTCTGCAAATCTTGCGGTGCTGTATACCACATGTCCTTTAACCCTCCAGCTCAAGAGGGCGTCTGTGACA
This sequence comes from Pseudobdellovibrionaceae bacterium, assembly GCA_023954155.1. Classification (NCBI taxonomy): domain Bacteria; kingdom Pseudomonadati; phylum Bdellovibrionota; class Bdellovibrionia; order Bdellovibrionales; family Pseudobdellovibrionaceae; species Pseudobdellovibrionaceae bacterium. The sequence continues at coordinate 11,179 of JAMLIO010000004.1, forward strand.
AATGTGGCGGAGAGGTCTATCAACGTAAGGATGACTCGGCTGAGGTCATTTCCAACCGTTTAAAGACCTATGCGGACACAACGCTGCCAGTGAAAGGATTCTACGAAAGCCGCGGCAAATTGACCATTTGCTCTGGCGAAGGGACCCCCGAAGAGATTCAAAAAAGAATACTTAAAATTGTTGAAAATTTTTAAAAAGTATTGGACTTCAGCAGACGTGGGTGTTAATTTCCTGCGTTCTTGTATGAATTTTAGTGGGAGTGGCAGATGAAAGTTCGTCCATCAGTGAAACCAATTTGTAAAAAATGTAAGATCATCAAACGCCAAGGCGTCATCCGTGTGATCTGTGAAAATCCTAAACATAAACAAAAGCAGGGGTAATAAATGGCTCGTGTCGCAGGTGTAGATTTACCTAGAAACAAGAGAATGGAAATTGCTTTAACTTATATCTATGGCATTGGCCGAGTTAAAGCTCGTGAAATCTGTAAAGATTTAAACATCAATTTAGATCTTAAATCTGATGATTTAACAGATCAAAACGTTGCAGATCTTAGAGTTTACTTAGAAGAAAAAATCAAAGTTGAAGGGGACCTTCGCAGAGAAGTTGGACTTTCAATTAAGAGACTTATGGACTTGGGTTGCTACAGAGGCTTAAGACATAAAAAAGGTTTGCCTGTAAGAGGACAAAGCACTCGTCAGAATGCAAGAACTCGTAAGGGACCTAAGAAAACTGTAGCTAACAAGAAAAAAGCAGTTTAAGGCTTGAGGTAAATAATGGCTGTTGATAAAAACAAAGCAATCAAAAAGAAATCTAAGAAAAACGTTCCAGTAGGTCGCTGCTATATCAATGCGGCTTTTGGTAATATCATTATCTCTGTGACTGATCCTGCGGGCAATGTGATCGCATGGTCATCTGCAGGCGTGTTAGGCTTCAAAGGAAGTCGTAAAGGAACTCCTTATGCGGCTCAAGTGACTGCAGAGGACGCACTTAAAAAAGCTCAAGATCAAGGTATTAAAGCTGTAGATGTTTACCTAAAAGGACCAGGTGCTGGTCGTGAACCTGCAGTGAGAACAATCGCTTCTGTTGGAATCAAAGTGAACTCTTTTAGAGACATCACTCCCATTCCACATAACGGTTGCCGCCCACCCAAAAGAAGACGCGTATAAGGAGAAGATCAATGGAACAGCATTATTATAAGTTTTGGACAGATTTAATCACTCCTCGCTCTTTTGAAACAGAAGATAGAAGTGCGACGTATGGTCGTTTCAAGGTTGAGCCTTTAGAAAAAGGCTATGGAATGACTTTGGGTAACTCTTTAAGACGAGTTTTATTAAGCTCAATGATGGGCTCAGCAGTGACTGCTGTGAAACTTGGTGGAGTGTTACACGAGTTCAGCACTCTTCCAGATATTATGGAAGATGTGACAGATATTATTTTAAACTTAAAAGAAATCCGTTTTAAGCAATACAGCTCAGAGCCTCAAGTTCTAAGAATTAGAAAGTCAGGTGTGGGTGCTGTAACAGCTGCGGATATCGAAACTAACTCTAACGTTGAAGTTTTAAACCCAGCTCAGCATATTGCGACACTTGGTAAGAACGCTAATTTTGACGCTGAAATTGTAGTTTCTTTTGGCCGTGGTTACGAGCCTGCGGAAATGCACAGTGAAGGTTTAGATGTAGGGTTCATTCCAGTGGATGCTTTATTCAGTCCTATTAAGCGTGTGAACTACCAAGTCGCCAACGCCCGTGTAGGACAAAGAACAGACTATGACTCTTTAGAGCTTGAACTTTGGACAGATGGTTCTTTAAGACCAGATGAGGCTTTATCTTTAGCTTCTAAAATCTTAAAAGAGCAACTTCAGGTGTTTGTCACTTTTGATGAAAGTGTTGAGCCTGCTGTGAGTGAAACTGAAGAGTTAGTGCCTACTTTGAATGAGAACCTATTTAGACCTGTTGAAGACCTTGAGTTGAGTGTTCGCAGTGCAAACTGTCTAAAGAACGCCAACATTCGTTTCATTGGTGAATTGGTGACTCGCTCTGAAGGCGAAATGCTTAAGACTAAAAACTTTGGTCGTAAATCATTGAATGAAATCAAAGACATTTTGGTTCGCATGGGACTTGGCTTGGGAATGAAGATTGAAGGTTGGCCGCCTCCAGGATGGGATCCTAATAACCCACCTGTAATCAGCAGACCTTCTGCCGAAAATGCAGATAACACAGATATGAACTAATTGAGGTAAGTGATGAGACATAAGGTAGTTAAAAACTCATTTGGAAGAAGACCTGGTCCACGTAAAGCGTTGATCAGAGGTCTAGTAGATGCTTTAGTTGAGCACGGTCGTATCAAAACGACTTTAACAAAAGCTAAAGTGATTCGTGGTAAAGTTGAAAGAGCCATCACTAAAGGCAAAGAGAACACAGTTCATGCAAAAAGAGTGGTTTTACAAAAGTACCCTAACCCAAATACTGTAGAGACCATTTTTAATGATCTATCTAAGAGATTTAAAGATCGTCCAGGTGGTTACACACGTATTATTAAATTGGGTGCAAGAACTGGTGACAGTGCTCCGATGGCCTACATTGAGTTTGTAGATTACAATCCTGCTGATAAAAAGGTAGTGGATGTAGCGGCTCAAAAAGAGGTTACAGCTAAGAAGGCCACAACTCTTAGAAAGAGAAAAAGAAAGATTCAAGAAAAATCTAGAATCGTGAACCGATAATCTAACAAAGTACCACGTCTTCTAAGAGGTGTTGCTTGTGATTTTTAGAGTGCAGAACATAACAGGTGATCGCACGATAAAACAAAAAACGCGCTTAAAAGAGCGCGTTTTTTTTATTTTTGAATCTTCCTGTAGTCTTTGATAGAACGGCAGAATGCACAACGCACTAGTTTGGGATAGAAGTGTAAAAGTGCACGATAAAGGGATGTTTTATGAAATCAACACGTAAGTTGGCCATTTGGGTTTTAAGTTTCCTCATCTTTGCAACGGTGGGTGGATATGCCGTCATGAAGTTTGTTAAAGAGTCTATGGATGCTAAACGCTATAAAGGCATAGATTCTACCTTGTCTTCGCTAGAGAAGCTAAAGCAGATGCAAGCCTCAGGGGCACCAGATTTTGAATTTAAAGTGATCCATCCCTTTGCAAAACAGGGTGTGGGAGCATCTGATATCGATGGCAAGCCAGTGGCTCTTTCACAATATAAAGGCAAAGTGATCCTTTTAAACTTTTGGGCCAGTTGGTGTGAGCCCTGTATTAAAGAGTTCCCAGACTTGATCTCCTTAGTGAATAAGGTGCCAGGGGTAGTTGTGATAGCAATAAGCCGTGACAATCAACAGGAGGACGCAGAGGGCTTTATACGAGCCTTTCCTGAGTCACGAGGCAAGATCACCTTTGGTTGGGACCCTGACGGGGATATCACCCGCATGTACGGCACTGAGGTGCTGCCAGAATCTATCATCATCAAAAAAGACTTTAAGGTCGATAAAAAGGTCTCGGGCATAGAGGCTTGGGCCTCTGACACGATTGTGAACTACTTTAAGTTTTTAACTGATCAAGATTGACCTTATGGGTTAATAATTTTCTCGTTATATTTTTGTTACGCACACTTCAGTGGATTGACCTGGAGCTGAGGCACTATGGTATGCACTCGGGTACAAACAAAAACAGAGGGGAAAATATGAAAAAACTAATTTTAATTGCATTTACTGTTATGGGCTTTTCAATGGCTGCAAGTGCGCAAGAAACAATCAATGAAATCACAAGATTAAATACATTGTTGTTTGATGGACAAGACCTCACGGTGGGTTACCGTATAGGTGGTGGCTGTGCGACTCATGAAACACGCATCAGTGTAGAACTAGTCAAACTTGCAGATCCCAACGATTACTTTAGCCGTAACGTATTTGAAGTGAAAGTGTTTGATGTGACTCCAAACCCTGATTACTGTGAAGCACTTTTATATCCTACATATAAGGTTAACCTAAAAGATATGATCCAAGCCGAGGCTCAAAAGAAAGGTTTAAATGCCTACGATGTAGAAGTGACCTTCCCATCGGTTGACGTTCGTATTCGCTAAAATTTTTCTGGCTATTAGGGCGCGATTTAAAACTTCAGTTTTTTTAATGCGTCCTTAGCCTTATCTTTGATCTTATCTACCTGTTCGTCTTTAATTTTTGCTTCTAATTTTTGAAGTTCAGTTTGTAGTAGCTGATCTATGTTTTGGCTTTCTTTATCTAAAAGATTTACGTCTCCTAAGTAGGGTTTAATGTACTTGGTTTGAATGGATTTCAACGAGTTGTCAGCCAGAGCTTGGACTTGATTTTGAACCTGCTCAATCTCTCCAGAAAAATGTCCTTTGATGCCGTCGCTGACCTTTTGTCCTAGGGAACTTTTAATCAGCATATCAGGATCAAGGAAATTTCCCTTTAAGAACACATCCACATTAAAGTTAGGCAAATTTGCAAAGATGGGCTGAAGGATCTTTTGAATATCCGTCTTACTGCTTTCAAAAAGAAATTTTGCATCTTTGAATTGATTAAAGAACCCAAAATCAGAGAGTTGGAGTTCTGCGATGCTCCCTTTAAGAGCGCCATGAACAGAAGCCTGTTCAAGAAACAATTTTAAAGAAGAGTCATTAAAAATTTTAAATGAACTGATGGGATACCAAGCCGACACATTAAAGCTTTCACCCATTTTTTGCAGGTGATGGTTGAGCTTAATATCAATATTTATATCTTCAAATTTATGCTGAGGAATATCTCCGCGTAAGAAGATCTCAAGGGGCTTACCAATGGTTTTTTGGTTGTCAGCAATGTTTAAAACATGGCCTTTAAAATTTTGTAAGTCTTGGTGGGTTTTGGATTTGCCATCAATATTTAATTTCTTAATCCATAATTTGGGACGAATATGTTTGCCAAAGTGAATGTACTCTCCAGTTTCGGCAATGGTCTGCTTAAGAAGAGTTTTGTATTCTGCTTCTAAAGTTGTGGTAGCTTCCTCGGTGGTGGCAGCAGTGTCAGTACGGGCTGAAGATTCAAGTTGGCCACGTAAGGCATCTGTGGCTTTACTGCCAAGGCGATCTTCGACGGCCTTTTCAGAGTTTTTACGAGCTTGAGTGATCCAGTGTTGGATCAGATAAAAACGAGTTTGGAATAGATTGCCAAAAAACTCCTGTGAAAAGCTGGCTGGACTGATGTCAGGAAATTTAAATTTAGCTTTCACTTCAGAGAGTTTACTTTGAATGTCTTTTTGCAGCCTGGCTTCGATGTTTTTTATATCGTCAAGTTCAGACTTAATGTCAGATTTTAAATTTTTGAGCTCATCGCGAGTGGACTTGGCCTCTGTGACTAACTTTTTGGTGGCGGAAAGTGCAGTCATCCATTCCGCACTGGTGTCGGGAGTTTGGTTGAGTTTTTTGGCCTGAGCAATAAGGCCTTCATACTTTTCTTTTTTAAAATGGGACTGAATCTCTTTGGCTTTGAGTTTCTTTTTGTCCAAAAGATTTTTGTAGTCGTCTTCGAGTTTTTTAAGATTCAGGTCCTGGGAGATCTTTTTCAGTTCCTGATTGTAGTCTTTGTTCTTTGAAAAATTATAAAGGTTTTCAAAGATGCTTCCTTCAAATTTCTTGTCGAAGGCCTGCTGTTTGCTGCCCTTAAAGTCTGTAGAAATAGAAATCAAACGCTGGCTTTCAGGAGACACATACCCCTTTTTCTTGCGGGGAGAATTGACCTTTAGGCCCTCAAGATAAGCATTGTCGCTGGTGATCGACATGAACATCAGGTCTTTACGGTTCAGCTCAATGGCAAGTTTTCCAATAGAAAATAAGTTCTCCATGGGCTTTTCGTGGTTGGTGAAATCCACGTCTAAAATTTCTAAACTAGGTTTGGCAAGATCAAGCTTCAGACTGCCAATATTGACTTCGGCTCCGTAAGCTTTGGTCATGGATTTTTCTAAGATGTATTTGATGTGTAAATTTAAAAAACAGAAGTAATAAACGGCTAAGAGTCCAAAAATGAGGGCGAGTAGTAAGATGGCCTCTGTTCTAAAAATGCCTTTACGTTTTTTTGTTTTTGCCATTTTAAGCCTCGATTTGATCTAGGTATTTGATGTACAGCAACACTAAAGATGATTTCATAAAAGCCTTATAGGGCCTAGTCTGCTTAAGGCGCGTGAGGACCTTTTCTTGGTATTTGATCACAAGGGTATAAGCCATAATAAAAACAATAGGAAATACCACCAGAGACACCAGAGTGGCCCCTGCTGTGATGGTATAATTGAATTTAAGCCAATGAAATATAGGATGCTCGTACATGGTGGTCCAGAGTGGTTTAAGGGCTTCCATCTCAAGTAAAAACTTGCCCACTTTGTGAAAGGTGGGAATTAGAGGCAGGGAGACGAGGGCAAAAAATGCGGAGCCCAAGAAGAAAGCACCCAGTTGAACTCTGAAAAATAGAGCAATCAAAGCGCTGGTGACCCCTAGGGCTGAAACCCAACCACAGAAACCAGTGAAGATTCCGAGGCTGAATCCAAAGGCCAATAAGAAGGCCCCTTCATTTTGATGTAATAACCTAATAAGTTTGATGAGTTGTCGAATGATAAACATGAATGAAATTGTAGCACCAGTTGAGCTGCGTTGAATAGAGGCTAAAGCGTTTGGCTATTGTGATGCTTGGTGAGTTTTGATTAAAACGCCTGCACTTTGGGTGGTAGGAGAGATTTTAGGGTGCTGGGGTCTTAAAAATCTTGATTTCTGCAATGCAAAATGAGAGTTTTAAACAATTATTTGCCTTGCTATAAAGGCCTTAATTCATTAGTTTTTTGTTTTTACGACTCTATGGTGGCGTAGCTCAGTTGGATAGAGCAACAGCCTTCTAAGCTGTGGGTCGCAGGTTCGACTCCTGCCGCCATCACCATCTTCAACATCTGGAGAGTATTTTTTGGCTAAAGTATTGCTCTTGCCTCTGTTTATGCTCTCGTGGTGTTTATATCAGCTCCCGTACTCTTGGTTTCTAAAGCTAGGCAAAGGCTTTGGGCGTTTTTTACGTTTAATAGGATTTAGGACTCGAATAGTTCGCAATAATATTGATTTGGTTTTTGCAAAAACCATGAGTGAGGATGAGAGAGAAGAGTTTCATAAAAAAGTATTTGAGAATGTCGGAATTTCTTTTTTAGAAATTGTTCGGAATTTTTCTTTATCCAAAGAAGATATTCTTAAAGAGTTAAGAATATCGCCGAAGGACTTAGCGTTTTTAGAAGATTTAAGGCGGAGTAAAGAAGGTGCTGTGTTTATCAGTGCTCATATTGGCAATTGGGAGTTGTTTGCCTGTGGAGTATCGGCAAGAGACTTTCCAGTTTCTGTGATTGCAAAAAAAATGTCGGGAGGAATATCACAAGCTCTGGTTGAGTCTCGACGTAAAGAAACCGCACTTAAGATCATCTATACGGGTGGAACGCTACAAAAAATGGCTGAGGATCTTGGGGAAGGGCGTTTTGTTGGGTTTATGGTGGATCAGCACATGCCTGGCAAAAAAGGGATCAGAGTTAATTTTTTTGGAGTCCCAGCAGCAAGTATTCGTGGCTTATCCAAACTAGCTAAAGAGACCCAGTGTAAGATCATTCCCATGTGTGCTGTGCGTGCAGATGACGGATATCATGATATCGTGCTGTTACCAGAGTTGCCATATATTCATGTCACTGATTCTACGTTAAGTGCTGAAGCCAGATGGGAAAAAGAAGAGTGGTTAAATACTCAAAACTATCAACATGCTATCGAGAAACTTATTATGCATGCCCCAGAACAATGGCTTTGGATTCATCGCAGGTGGAAAGCCAAAAGAGATCCGTTGGACTTTGAATTCGTACTTCCTTAAAGTAACGCCCGAAAATCAGAATATTTTAATAAGGTAAGCGTAATTTGAAAAAAATCTACGACATTTTTTGTCATGTTTAGCTTTTATTCTGGATTAGAGGCTGTATATAAGGGTTTTTAGATAAGAATGGGCACAAAATTTAGTAAAATCCTTGATTTTAGTCCGTCAAAATTCTTTTTAGCTTTAAAAAAAGAATAAATATCAAACCTAAGAGACCAAAAAGGTCCAAAGCTTTTTCCTTTATTACAGAGAAAAAATTATCCGCTATTTTGTCGCGATCATTTTAATCTTCAGGCGCTACGTTTAAGTCAGCAATAATTACAAGATCAAATATGGCACAGGCCCTGCTCTATATCAGATAAGATTTTATTTGGAGGATCTGATAAAAATGGGACGTGCAGTGGTTTTCAAGGTATACATATTTATTTTGTGGGCTGTTGTGACAATGGGCCAGCAGGTGTATGCGGCTTCAGAGATCAGCTTAAATGCAAAAGATATGGCTTTTTTAAAAGCCGTTAAACAAGAGACATTATCTTATGTCCAAGATCAGACTGAAGTGACTGAAGCTTTTAAAGCGTGTATAGAGCGCAATATCTGTGATGCTAAATTTCATGTGATAGATAGCTCAAACCTTCCCTTTGCTATGGTTTTTGACAGCAAACAAGAACTTTTGAATCTGATTCGCAGACTTCACACCAAATTTAGAACCCTAACTGCTTTAAGAAATAAAAACATGTACGAATCTATTAAGGTGCAAGACCTGGCGTTTTTATCCCCGATGGCTGGCTTACCTGCAATGAGATTTACAACATGGGGCGAGTATGGCCGTGCTGAAATGAACAGGATTTTTAAAATTATAGAAGATGATAATAAAACCAAACAAGAGTTCAAAAATCAATTTGGCATTAGTCAAAGGAAAGATTACAGAGAAGATTATCACACAGATTATAATTTAGAACTTATGGCTATTGATAATTATGAAGTGCAAATGAACCAGATGCTTGCCGCAATTCCTATGTTTAATGAAGTGATGTTTGCAGAAGTAGGGAGACGAGAATCGGAGCTTTCTGAACGAGCCATAGTAGACAAGATGAATGCGTTTTTGAATAATTTAGCCAAAAGCAGAAAGACTGTAGAGGCTATTGCCGATGATAATGTGGTGGACACTATGATGTTCCCTGTAATGGTCAGCCAAGTTTTAGCAAAAAATCCTGACATGGTTGCATCTTATGAAAAATTAAGTGCGTTTGCCTTGGCAAGAAAAAATTTATTTACAGCTTTTGTGGATAAATTTACGAACGCCATGACTTGGGCCCTAGTTGGATGTGTTGCGACCAGTATTATTGTACCTCAGGCAGCACCCTTGATCATGGGGGTTTGTGGAGCGTTGGGACTAGGCACTTTGACTGTGATGGTTGCACATACTTTGATTGAAATTGACAGGATCAGTCCTTTAGTCCGAACGGGACTTGTAGACCCTTCGAACTTATCACATTTAAATTCGGTTTTGGCTCATCAGCTGCTGATGGCCTTTATTATAGGTACGGGTGCTGTGCCCAATATTCTTAAGTTAGCCAAATCAGCTACATTTACGGCACCTACACAATACTACTCACAAATGGTCAAAGAGATGTCTAATAGAGCCACATCTGGGCAGGCATGGAAAGCCTACGCTAGGGAACACCTTGAAGGGGGAAGGCAGCAACTGGCAACAGTAGTAAAGGGGTTTGCCAAAACTAATGCTAAAGACCTCACAGCCAGAGTGCCTGCTTCGACAGTCTACCAAGCCTATAAGCTAGTCCCTACGTCAGTGCTTATGAAATATGATCTGTTTGAGATATTCACATTGTCAGATTCTTTACGTTTGCAGATGTCATTACTGGCTGTGAAGTAAAAATAGGACTTTAATATAATATTTGTGTAGATTGTTTCACAATTACTAGAAGTGCGCCATACTCAAATTATGGCGCATTTTTTTTTAGCAGGGTCTCATAATAATTTATGTTTATCATTGGCCGTCATTGTTCAAGAAGAACTTAAGGACAGTCACATTATCTATCTGAAAAGATCTAATCAAGACAAAGAGTTTCTTTATTTCTTTAGAAACCAAATGCAGGAGATGGGTATAACAGTGAGTTTTCCTTGCGAGAGACCAGTGAGGTCCAAAAGGGATGCAAAAGATGACAAAGTTTATGGGCGCAGGATAAAATCAGTCATTAAAAAATTAAAGAAGAAAAAAGAACCAGGTTCGTATTATTTTTTTGATGATCGTACGGTGGAAAGCCAGTACATCAGTAGTAAGGTTATGAAAAAGGCCGATAAAGCCTTTCTGGTTCAAGATGAAATGAACTTTTTTGTCCCGTCAGCTCAAAAGAAAACCTCAGCTGTAATGCATTTTTTTAAAAAACTAAAATATGGTTTTTTTCTAAAAGACTTAGTGCAAGTGGGACAGTTGCGCAAATATGATGGATTATTCTGCTTAAAGCCTGAAGCTATGCTTGAATCATATAAGCAACTGACTCGTGTGAATCTGATTCAAGCTAAAGCCCTCTTTAATACGTATTTAAGAAATATTTCAGCGTCTTTATTTAATGAAAAATTTGAAGAATTTTTTGATCTTACTGAACGCGAAACTCTGATTTTTTTGCCAAAGATTATAAATGCAGAGGAAATTACAGGTATAAGGGTAGAGCTGCTGCATAAATTTGCAGGGCAAAAGTACCCTCATAAGTTTTTTATAAAAAACCATTCTGAAGGCAAGATTATTATTAAAGAGCAAGATATTGGGCATGGACTCAAGTTTGTTCCCAATGGGATACCAGATGAGTGCTTTTTTGTCTTTGGTGAGGAAAGATCCTTCAATTATTATATGGCCCCGTCTATTTCTCTTTTGTTAATTAAGCTTAATAAGTCAGCAGCTAAAGTATCACTTATTGGTGCGAGTAGGGACGCTGAATATGGTGATGGAATTCGGGAGTTTATGAAAGTGATGGTGTAAGCTTTGGGCGAAAAAAGCACATTGCTCTAAGGCTTATTTATGTGTCACGTGAAGGATCTGGCACGTATTTCTATACTTGAATTGAAATTAGCTACTTATTTATATGCGATGAGTTAAAGGCAGTTATAGATTTATAGTGCTGTTATATTGTGTCCGCCATGGCATCAAAAATGGGGTTGGGAATGGATAAGGCGGACAGATTTATATTGGTAGACTTTGAGTTAGATATTTATAATGAATTTGTAGCGCAGGGGATGCAGCCAGAATTCTTCTACCTTAGAAATTATGCGAGATATAAAAAAAAAGTAAATAAAGATCAGCGTATTATGGATTTTGATGTCATGAGGTGGGCAAAATTTGAATGGCCTGCTCGTGAAGAATATTTAAATAATGTGGAATATCAAAATCTTATTCAAAAGGTTTTTAAGTTATTGATTGAAGATGGGCTATACAGTCGATTTTATATTAGAGATAAAGGTGAAAGATTTTCTGTAATACCACGATGGGGATGGGTAGATATGTATAATCATATTTACAAGTCGCTGTATTATTACTTAGATATTATTGTTAAATATAAGATTACAAGTATTATTTGTTCAAAGATTCCACACGAGGGCTCCCTAGTTATTTTGTTTTTGCTAGCTAAAGAAATGGGTTTAGAGTGTATCGCCTGTCATCAAAGTCAATTTTCTAACTGCTTTTGGATTACTAAAAATGCGAGTTTTGGTACTTTTTTTGAGAGACAAAATATGTTGACAACAAAGCAAGAGAAAACACTTGTAATTCCCGAAGTGAAATCGCCGCATTACATGAAGACCGTTGTGAATCGTAAAACTATATTTAATTTAAGGGTAAGAAATATTTCTAAAACTATTTTAAGAACACTTGCGTTGGTGTGGATTTTTAATCCTGATAAATATAAAAAAACTTTTCATGGCTTATATAGGAGTTTTCAAAGGCTTCCACTTACTAGAGATTATAGTAAAACTGTGCGGTTCAAATCTGAAGGAGAATATGTATATTTCCCCTTGCACTTGCAACCAGAAATGACAACTGATAGCTTGGGCATGCAATATGCTGACCAAATAAATGCAGTGGAAAAATTGAGATCCATGATTCCTAAAGAATGGATTATATATTGTAAAGAAAATCCAAAGCAAAATTTATTTATGAGAGAAGATGATTTTTATTATAGGCTGGCAACAATACCAAATGTGCAAATTGTTGATGTTCATTCTAATACCTTTGATTTAATTAAATATTCCAAGTTTATTGCAACAATAACAGGAACTGCGGGTTGGGAAGCCTTACGTATGGGAAAGAAGGTTCTATTATTTGGTGATGTTTGGTATCAGGACCTAAGTGGTGTATATAAGGTCCGAGATATTGTTAGTATAGATGAAATGGAGCTATCAAGTTCTATTGAAAGGAAAAGTCTTGAGCAAGGCTTTTCAGCATTAACAAAATACTTGCACAAGGGAGTTATAAATAGCGCTTATAAAGCTATGGTCGAAGAATATGACGATGCAGAAAATGCAAAGTGTGTTGTAAGTAGTATTTGTGAGGCGGTGAACGGTGGTCTTGATAAGAAGGTAGAAATAAGTTTATAAAGATAAACATACTGTTTATTTCATGTTTAAGATTGAAAATATCTTTTTATAAAAGGATACAGTTTGAAGCTTTTTTTTCTTTAAATCTTCTAGATAAGGACTTTGCTTATTAGCAAGACATTCATTTAAAGCTATAAGTGTCTTATCGGAAAAATTTGAATTAATATCAATGCAACGATGTTCTATATTTAAATCTGTAAATAAATAGTGCACTCTGTCTAATATCCCTAAGCCAAGTACGGGCTTTTCCATTGCTAGGCTGCATACATTTGAGTGGAATCGACTTCCTATTACTGCGGCACTGTCTCGATAAATAGAGAACAAAATATTAGTACCATCGTTGCCCTGTAAAAGTGGTGCAATAAAAATATTGGATCGATATTTATAACCACTTAGTGGCTTTATTATATCGCATATAGCTTCGATATCGCTGAAAATATGTGGAACAAAGATTACTTTCATTTTTAAAATATTAATAACGTAGTCTAGTATTTGTCGCATTTCTATTAAATATTCATGAATATCAAAGGCTGTTCGGCGAGAGCTTTTCATGCTTAGTTGGTCAGCAGTCACATTTATAGCAATATATGGCTCTTCGCATTTTAGTATTTGTTTAGACTCTGAACTAGTATAAAAAAAGCCATGATCTAGTATCTCTGGAATAGTTTCGAAATACTTGAAACCGATGTTGTTTTTTAAATTCAAAATTGAACCATCATTGCGAAGGGCAATATGAATATTTGCATTTTCAAAGGATGCATCTAGAAAACTTCTAAATTTTTCAATGTTTCCATCAGGTATTTCTTTATGTGGGTGGCATCCAACGCTAGTGATTAAAGTTGGTATTTTAATCCGACTTAGATTTTCTCTACTGATGTCAATAGTTGTACCTGTAGCGCTTTCAGGTAACCAATAATCTAAAAACCCACCCCCACCAATTACAAAAAGGTCAAAAGTATTTATATAATCAATGAACGCGGAATTGAATTCCATGCGATCAGCTTCTTGGTAATTTTTATAAAACTTTCGAATTTCAAGATTTGTTTTTTTAAAATATGTAAGATTTTCTTTTAATATTTTTTCGAATCCTATGTGACTGGCGTTATCGCCAATATTTCCATAAAATGAAGCGATATGTAAAATATTAGTCATTTAATTCTCTATGTTAATTAGATTTTTTTCTATTAGAAATTCTGCATAAAGCCAATCATCCATTGTGTCTAGATCAACAGAGGCTCCGAGCCCTTCCATTATAAATGGGATTATTTTGTTGTTAAGATAATTTTTTTCCTTTTTTAAAAAACTAGTGTCAGAAAGGTATAGTGACCCATTGTGTTCATAGGTTAATGGGAAATCTTGTCTTCGCAGTTGAGTTGTACTGGGTATAATTTGTTTAAGCTTGTTGTCGCATATCATAAATGAGTACTGAGGGGGCTTACGTTGTTTAATTACAGACACAGACATTAAAGCATTTTGATCAATGGTTGTCTCAATAATTCCATTGATATCTTGGTATGACCTAAAGGGCGACGTGGGTTGAAGAAGAAGTAAATAATCATATTGTTTATTTACTTCTTCTAAGGCGTGTAGAATAACATCCATGCTTGTGCTTGTATCTAGCGCTAAGTGGTTTGGACGAATAAATGGTACTTTACATCCGTATTGTTCTGCTATGGCTGCGATTTCATTATCGTCAGTAGATAAGACTATATCGTCTAGATATTTGGATTTTTTTGCTGCTTCAATAGTCCACGCAATAAGTGGATGTTTGCCAAGTTGTTTTATGTTCTTTCTTGGAATTCCTTTGGATTGACCTCTGGCAGTAATAAGCGCGAGAATTGTTTTGTTTTTATACATACGGGTTTTGATATAGTTCAATAAATTGTTTTTGATTTGAGATATTCCAAACGTTATTACTGAGTGTATTTAAAAAATGTTCAGCGCTTTTTCCATATCCGTAGTGATGGCAGATTGGGAAGCGTTTATTTCCATGTTCAGCAATTGTTTTAAGTATAAGATTGTTCTCAAAAGGAATGTCGGCAATGGACGTATGTTTAAAACGACGGTTCTGCCTTGTGCCTAAATTTATAGTTGGTATACCGTAAACAGGGGCCTCGTGTATGCCACAGCTAGAGTTGCCGATAATAAATCTACTATTTTTTAATAGGGTTAAGAAATATTCAAATCTAAGGGAGGGGAAAATTTTAAATTTGCTGTTTTTTTGAAACAGCTCATAAGCTCTGAAAATATGATTGGAGCCAGAATCATTATTTGGATAAATAACAACATAGTTTCTGCCTGATTCCAGCAACGCTTGTGCAAATATTTTTGCATTATTAAATGCAATTTCTTGGTTTTCGGTTGTAACTGGATGCAATAATGCAATTGAGTAATCATCAAATTTTATGTCATAGTGTCGTTTTACTTGTGACAAGGAGGGAAGGTCATCGGACAACATTATATCAATATCAGGGGAGCCAATATTAAATATGGCAGATTTGTCTTCTCCTAATTGCAGCAAACGTTTTTTTGCATTTTCATTAGCAACAAAATGTATATGTGAGAGTTTGGATACAGAATGTCGAATAATTTCATCAATTGTGCCTGAGACCTCTCCGCCTTCAATATGGGCAACTAAGATATTCTGTAATGCACCGACGGAGGCACCAGCTAAGGCTTCGACTCGATCTCCATGTACTACAATAAGGTCAACGGGATTTTCGTGAAGATATCGACTTAGACCAATGATTGTATTAGCTAATACAATTTCCATATTGTCATTTTCAATTTGGTTAAGAAATATAAATGTATTCTCGAACCCTGATTTTTCAATCTCAGTAAGTGTTCTGCCGTATTTACTCAATGTGTGCATGCCAGTGACAAAAATTTGATATTCAAAATCGTTAGAGTATTTGACTGAATTGATAAGTGGTTTTAGCTTTCCAAAATCGGCTCTGGTTCCAGTAACGAATAGTATTCGTTTTTTCATTAAACAATATCCTTCCAACTAAGGTGTTCGTCATTGGAGATATCTCTTGCTGCTTTCTTTCCAAGTACTGTTTCGAAGAATTCGGCTTTAATTTCTCCTGTTCCAGGTCTTTTTACCCAAATATTATCTGTTGTGATTGCCTCACCTTTTTTAACGCTTTTTATAGTAACGACAGTGGCGTAAGCAAAGTCTCTAGTAACCTGTTCTTCTTCGAGTAAGCTATTTTTTGTGCCTCCTCGTTCTTGTTGCAGAATATTGCAACCATCAATTAACTCTCGAAGCGTAGTCGGATCCATAGAGCATATGATATCAGGCCCCTGCCGATCCATTGAATCCGTAAAATGACGCTCTAAAATAGATGCACCTAAAGCAACGGCTCCAAAACAAGCTAAGTTATTTGTTGTATGGTCAGAAAGACCAATAACTGCGTCTGAAAACTCATTTGCTAAGTCTGTCATTGCTCCGAGTCTAACCAAGTGAAACGGTGTGGGATATAAATTTGTTGTGTGCAGAAGAGCGTATGGGGTTTTGTGTTCCCTAAGAATTTCCACTGATTTCCTGACACTCTCTAGATTATTCATCCCAGTACTTAAGATAATCGGTTTGCCTAAGCGAGCTATATGTTTAATTAGAGGATAGTTATTACACTCGCCAGAACCAATTTTAAAAGCAGGAATATCAAACTTTGCTAAACGATCAGCGGCAGCTCTTGAAAATGGTGTGCTGATAAAGATGGCGCCTTTAGATTGTGTATATTGCATCAACTCGTATTCTTCGTCTTCGTTTAAGGCGCATTTTGACATTATTTCATAGATAGATTTATCGGAGTTTCCAGGAATAACTTTTTTTGCGTGGGTGCTCATTTCATCATCGATAATATGTGTTTGATGTTTAATAACCTCTGCGCCCCCAGAAATTGCAGCGTCAACCATTTGCTTTGCAACTTCTAAAGAGCCGTTATGATTTATACCTATTTCAGCAATTACAATTGGCGGGTATGCATACCCTACGGGGCGATCACCAATAAAAAAATGAGGGTAGTTCATAATGCTCCTAGTGCTTTTTAAGATGAATCTACTATGGAAATTCAAATATTTGTATATTACATTGTAAGCACAAGCAGTATAGTTATCTGGCAAATATATGGAAAATTTCCAGTAGAATTTGTGTAAAATCGGTACCGTGACACGAAACGACGCGAAGCGTTAAGTCTGCCGAGTTCAATAGAAACTATATGCCTTTATGTAGTATTGAGGGCTTATACGGGATATATCTTCAACTAAGAAGGAACTTATTTTGAAAAATATAGTTGTAATTTTAGCGGCAGGTTCTGGGGTCAGAAGTGGCTTTAATACCCCTAAGCAATTGGTAAAATTAGCAGGGCGTCCTGTTGTTTCACACGCTATAAAGCCTTTTGAGGTGAGTTCATTTATTGATGAAATTGCCATTGTAACTAGTCCAGATAGCTATACTGAAATTGAAGCTTTAGTTCATAAAGAGGGATACAAAAAAGTTAAAAAAATCATTCTAGGTGGTAGAGAGCGTTGGGAATCCTCTTGGGCTGCCATTAGTGCTTATCGAAATGAGTCAAGTAATGAGGAGCTAAATTTAATTTTTCATGATGCTGTTCGCCCTCTAGTCGATGAATTTATTGTTGAACGAGTCGTTAAAGCCCTGACGGAAAATTCTTGTGTGGATGTGGTTATCAACACTGTTGATACGATTGTTGAGGTTGATGATTCAAATAACTATATAGGTAGAATTTTAGATAGATCTAAGCTGCGTAATGGACAAACCCCACAAGGCTTTCGCTACAATGTTATTAAGAAAGCCTATGAAAAAGCTATTGAGGACCCTAATAAGGTTTTTACAGATGATTGTGGTATTGTTATGAAATATCTACCTGAAGAGAAAATATATTTAGTGGAAGGAAGCTCTTACAATCACAAATTAACCTATAACGAAGACCTCGCTATTTTAGATAAGCTTTTTCAAATGAAGAGGAACTTGGTGACAACCTCAAATTTGGATGAAGGATTTTCTAAATGTTTAGAAGGTTTAAAAGATAAAGTGGTTGTCATTTTTGGCGGAACAAGTGGAATTGGCGAAGAGATTCAAAATATTTTACAAAATGCAGAAGTTAAGTCTTATCCTATATCAAGGAAAACAGGTTGTGATATTGCGTCCATAGAGTCTGTAGAGGCTGCTTTAAAAGAAATCAATGCTAAAGAAGGAAGAATAGATTTTATTATAAATACTGCGGGTATTCTGCCGAAACAATCGTTGGCGTTAATGGATTACAAAGATATTCATAATTCAATTGCCATAAACTATTTAGGAGCAGTTAATATTGCTTACGCGGGATTTCAATACTTAAGTCAAAGTTCTGGTGGGCTTCTTTTGTTTACATCAAGCTCTTATACATACGGTCGAGCGTTTTATAGTCTGTACAGCTCCAGTAAAGCGGCGATAGTCAATCTTGTGCAAGCTTTGGCTGAAGAATGGGGTGATTTTGGTGTTAATGTAAATTGTGTTAGCCCAGAAAGAACGTTGACCCCGATGAGAATTGCGGCTTTTGGTAAAGAAGATCCTATGACTTTGCTAAGTGCGGTGGATGTTGCTAAAGCTTCTATCAAGATTTTATGTATGGAAGAAACAGGTCTTGTGATTGATGTTAAAAGACAGCCCTGAGTATTGGCGTGTGACTCACGCTTGATGCGGAACGGCACTGGCTATCTGTTTGGTGTATTGGCTCTTCATATTTTATAATCCTGAACAATGAAAGCTGTACTGTTCTGTCAAAATCCATATGCGTTTGGCATTCTTAACCCAATCAAAGAAGAACTTTTGTCACAAGGTGATACCTATATGTGGTATGTGCCATCAAGATTATTGGCACAGTTTCCTTACAAAGAAGATGTTTTTACTACATCTATAAAAGAGGTGGCTGATTTTGTTCCTGATGCGCATTTTGTGCCAGGGAATGAAATACCGTACTATTTGAAGGGTGTAAAAGCGCAGGTTTTTCATGGCCTAGCATCTGAAAAGAAAGGCCATCTCCATATACGTCACTATTTTGATTTATACTTAACACCAGGACCGCTTTATACGCGGGACTATGAATTTCTTAAAAACCGTTACCGTAATTTTGAAGTGGTAGAAACAGGATGGTCCAAGCTTGATCCTTATTCATATAAGTACAGCGAGTTAGATGAAGAAAAGAGGCGTTTGTTAAAAGAAACCAATACCCAAAAGATAATTTTGTATGCTCCCACTTTTTCGCCTTCTCTGACTTCTGCTCCTTATATGGTAAGCGAAGTGGAAAAGTTAGCTCGATATCCAGAGTATTTAATATTGATTAAGTTTCATGATTTGATGGATAAATCGTGGGTTCAAACTTATGAAGAATTGGCTTTAAAATATGAGAATATAAAAATCGAGAAGAACCACAGTATTTTAAAGTATCTTTTAATGGCAGATTTGATGGTGAGTGATACCTCATCGGTGATTTATGAATTTTTGCTTTTAGATAAGCCAGTAATCACGTTTAAGAATATTTCTCGTAATATTAAGTGGGATAATCAATTAGAGTACAAAAATTTGGATACACAAGTCCGCATCAACCTGCAGGATGATCCGTATCGTGAGAATCGTAAGTATATCTTTGATCAATTTCATCCCTATCGAGACGGAAACTCTTCTCGGCGCATGGTCATGGCTGTTAAAGACTATATTGTTAAATTTGGTGTTCCATCTGCAAGAAAGATATCTCTTCTAAGGAAGCTCAAAATCATTAAGATGTTTGGGCGAATTTAATTATTGAGCAAAAGAGCATAGATTTTTATTGTGGATTATTCTTAATATAATCTTTGTAAGGTAGATCCAAATTTAAGTATTTTACTTTATGATGTGATTTTCGTGTTTCTACTGGAGGTAATTCCATGTAGTTGCCGTATAAACAGCTTAAAAATTGTTCGTACTCTTTCGGTGCCCACACTTCAAAATCATTGAAAGGGAGTCGTATGCGTTCGTCATACCATGATTTTTTATGTATCTCTTTTGTCTTCCAGGCTCCAAAATAATTTACAATGTACTCGGCTTGTTCCCAGGGTATAAGTCTGGCTAAGTTATCAATTTTTTTTAAAATGGTCTTTTTGGAATAAAATAACTTTGCTATCGAAGCAAGAATGTAATGTCCCATTCTGTGTAATAGAACAGGGGAGCGAGCTTTAAGTGTGAATACTCTGCGATACACTTTTAAATAGAAGCGCATTTTTTTGACATTTTTAATTTGTTCCTTCTTATTAGAAGTGATGCCGTCTAATGGAAAAATATCTATATAGATACCTCTCGGGAAAGGCTGTGTGAAATTTGCTACTAAAGTCGTTCTTGTGTCGTAGAGTTTGGCATAGTGATATGGAAAAGTATCGTTGTCATGATGAGTTTCAAGAACATAATGAGGCGGTAGCATTTTGTGGGCATTAGCAATGAAGGTGTCGTATTCGGGTCTGGGGATCGAGATGTCGATGTCGTCATCCCAAGGAATAAAGCCCTTGTGACGAATGGCACCTAATAGGGTTCCGCCAACCGCATAATATTGGACATTATTTTGGTCTAAGATTGTAACTAAGTCTTTAAACATCGGGCTTAGTCTTTTTTGTAGTTCTGCTATTTCGATCTCTGCTTGCATAGAGTAAGTAAGTTACGATTTATTTTGATTTAAGTCATGGTGGCTTTGACTGAAGATTGTTGCTTTGCGTCGGCCTAGTGCTGAATGAAGAGGCTGCTTAGAAAATTTGGCTTTTATTATAAAAATATCCGTAACCCAGATATTTCAGTATATCTCCCCAATTAAATCATATTTGACCCTGCTATGGATTTTGAAAGGCCTTAGTTTGGTAATTTCTTGACATTTTTATGTATATACAATACACTACAGGAGTTGTTTTGGATTTTTCTTGGGATGAGACAAAAAACAGAAGGAACTTTAAAAAGCATGGCATTTGGTTTGATGAGTCGCTCAGAGGTGTTAGATTATGAAAAAAAAATATAATTTTTCTGGAGCTACAAAACGTACTTCGCGTGTAAAGCGTCAAATTTCCGAAGACACTGTGAAGGTTCCGACTAGTATTCGTTTGGATGGCTCCTTGCTTGCTTGGTATAAAACTGAAGCTGAGAGGTTGGGGATTCCTTACCAAACATTGATAGGAAGCATTTTACATAGATATGCACAATCTGAGCTCATAGATCGTGAAGAGGTTTATAGAATTAAAAACTCTGGATGAATAATTAGCTTTTTTTAAGAAGAAGCTCATTTAGCTAAATTTATTTTCTAAGGCATTTTTAATTCTTTACAAAATTGGATAAAAGGCAAAACCCTGCCGTTAGGAGCACTTCCGTAGTCTTGTGTTCCCAGGTGAACTTGATAGAAGGCGGGGATGTCGGTGCGCTCCTTAAAATATTGGATATGTGTCGAGAGCTTTTTTTCTCCAGTTTTACATTCTACGGCAAAAATGGGTTTTTTGTTTTTTAAAACTACAAAATCTATTTCTCGTCCATCTGTGTCTCTTAAATATCGAAGCTCCATATTATAACCTTCGGTGTCTTCAATATAATGACAGAATTTTAAAAGCTGGCTGGCCACTAAATTTTCGAATCGAAATCCTCTTTCATCGACTTGGGACCAATCCCATAAGTAATATTTTTGAAGTTTTTTAACGGCTCTGATTTTTTTTGCGCCATAAGGAGCTATCGAAAAGCAATAGTAAAGGTGAGACAAGATTTCTAACCAACGTTTAATAGTGGGTTGAGAGACTTGTAAGTCCTCTTCGAGACTTTTTAAAGAAAGTGGGGACCCGACTCTAGACGGGAGAAGCTCTGCGAGTAAAAGTAAAAGAGATGTGTCTTTAACATTTTCTAAATCATTAAGATCTTCGTAAACAACTTTTTGCATTCGGTCTTTTTGCCAAATTCGGTGTTCGTTCTCATTTTTTGCAAATAAGGGTTCTGGA
Organism: Pseudobdellovibrionaceae bacterium; assembly: GCA_023954155.1. Taxonomy (NCBI): domain Bacteria; kingdom Pseudomonadati; phylum Bdellovibrionota; class Bdellovibrionia; order Bdellovibrionales; family Pseudobdellovibrionaceae; species Pseudobdellovibrionaceae bacterium. The sequence goes on from JAMLIO010000004.1 coordinate 32,656, forward strand.
AATCCTCCAAATTGAAGTAAATTTTCTAAGTCTTTAGGGGAAGGGTTTTTTTTGTATTCTAAAGCAGAAAATGGATGAAGGCGAAAATATCTATACCTGCCAAGTAAGGAATCTCCTCCCTTTCTGAAATAATCTAATTTTGCTGACCCAGTTACAATAAACCGATGATCTTCTTTGTGTTTGTCATATAAACCTTTTAATAAGTTTCTCCATTTTCGATACTTATGAATTTCATCAAAAATGAGAATTTTTTCTTGTAAAGGAAGCTGATTTTTCAAAATAAGAGACTTATCTAAGGTGTCATCCCAATTTAAGTAGGATTTGTTTTTAACGGTTGAAGGCGAAACAAAAGCTAAGCTTAAAGTGGTTTTACCCACTTGGCGAGGACCTCCAATAAAAACCATTTTTTTGTTTAATGCGGATTGAATATGGGGGCTGAGGTATCTTTTTGTTTTCATTCAAGACTTCTTCCTTTAAGGATTGTGTTTAATAAAGGTATGATAGCGAGAAGGTAGTCTAGCTATCAGTGCCATTACCTACACTTAATACTATTTTAGCGTTATGAGTAGTTTAAAGTCAACTTTGAAACACTCATGAGTAGTTTAAAGTTGACTTTAAACTACTCATGATAAGGTTTGTTCTAAAATAAGACATCGTGGGCCGCATTTTATACTAATCGACTTTATCAAGGCCTTTACGGGGTGGTTCCAAGCTTATCTAAAAATATCCGAAACTCAGCATCCATTGTGTGGATGCTTCAATTGCGCTGGATTTAAGCTTGTACAGATTTTGCGAGGACTTGGTTTTGATTCGTTTGGACTCTTTTATATACGAAATAGAAAAGATGGGTCCAAATATCATCTCATTATGAAGCGGTTTGGGCTCCTTAATTACCGATTTTGACCTGATCTCGCTTTATATTGGATTACACTAGGGTAATAAAAATCTTTACTTATTATATTTAATAAGTTGTAAGGATAGGCAACTTGGGTCAATGGCAAGTCAGATTTGAAAGTGCGAAATTATGAAAAGAATGAAAGATGTATTATTAAATGTAGATGATTCAGAGTACACAATTGGTCAAATGGTGAGAGCTTTTAGAAAAGGGAAAAACTTAACCTTAGAACAAGTGCAAGAGCTAACGGGCATTTCCATCACCAACCTTTCGGCTATTGAAAACGATAAAGTTGATCTTGGTGTAAAAAGAGCCAGTATGTTAGCCGTAGCATTTGGTGTTCATCCTAGAGATATCTTATTCCCGAATGACAAATGGGAAAAATCTAAAGAAATTCAGAAGATTGAAGCTAGAGCAAGAAAAATGACAGCGGTTTAAAAATCAGAGATTTAGCTTTCTTATCCTGTCCCATAAAAGAGCTTCGGGGATATCCATCTTAAGTGCTGACATGCATTCGTTAAGGCGGCCTCGGCGTTCTTTTAAACTTTCTATGGCTTTGGTGAGATCGCTTTTAATGCTTTCCCCGTAAGCTTGTTGTGCTTTTCTAATGGCTTGATGAAGCTGAGACGAAGGTATTGTAAGCATGGCCAGATCAATAAGGTCTCTGCTAAAAACACTATCGTCTGACCAACGATCAGAGTTAGCTAGTAGCTTGCTTGTTGCCATATCAAGCGGAGTCAAAGTGGGTACACCACATACAATGTCCTTAGTGTTAGGGGAGTCTAAAGAGACTCTTCCTTCAAAAATAATTTCAAACTTAATTTCAACATTACCCTGCTTAATCATGGTTCGAATCCCATATTGATCTGTGCGGACGTCACGAGATACATTTATCTGTAAACCTTGGCGAATAAGGGGTGAGAGGTCGTTTTTTATTTTAATTAGCTGTCTTAATTTACGATAACCCTCTAAATCCGATATTAAAAAATCAATATCCACAGATTCGCGATATTCACCATGAGTTAAGACAATCGCAGTTCCGCCACCAAAAAGACACCCATGTGCTCTGAGTGCTTCAGCATCTAAAGCTTGGAGGACGGTGGCAATTCGTAAATGATGATCTCTTTTAAACAAGCAGTTTCTCCGTACCAAATAAAGCCATAAGTTCTTGAATCAGTTTAAGTTCTTTGGATTCCATTGCATTTAAGTCTATATGACGCCAATTGCGTTCGTACAGATTCAATGCCTCTTCAGGACTAAGTGTTTGAGTTTGTTTAATTTGCCATGCCAGCTTTTTTAACTGGGGATATTTGGACAAAGATATTTTACTTTTTTGAGTTAAATTAAGCTTGGAGGTAGACTGTGTTTTTAACTTAGGATCAAAAAGTTGAAGCTCGAGTCCTAGTACTGAAATCACATTCATGTACGCGCCTATTGTGACCGAGGTTTCGCCTCGCTCAATCCGATCTAAAGTCACACGAGAAATTCCTGCGGCCTCTGCAGTGGCTACAGCAGATATTTTTAAACCTTTACGCCGCGCACGTATCTGCTGCCCCAAATGGAGCAGTGTTTTTTTTAATTTAGGGCCACTTGGCGGTGCTTTTGCTGGCATAATGTATCTCATTATATCGGTTTTTATTAAAATGTCTATAATGAGATGCGTTTTTTCTTATGTTAAGGATCCTTATGTCTCAGAATAAAACAGATAAAATGCGCTAAGCTTACCTAGGGTAACACGCAATAATGGTCATTTTTGTGGCCATTAAATAAGAGTTTGGCCATGATTATGTGCTTTTAAAATTACAAAAGGATTTTAAAAATTTGAGTCAAAGTAGATAAAAAATTTAAATAAAGAGAACCTTACTTGAGTTTAAACCGTTCCTTAATCTCAAAATCTTTCCCATTAAAGGAAATCTGTGCCGCCTCCACATAGGGGTCATGTTCAAAGAACAGATACCAGTTGTCTTTAGAGGCCTGTTTTAGGATATTTTCTTTTTCTTCTAAAATAAGAATAGGTTGAATGTCATATCCCATCACCCAGGCTAATTTAACGTGGGTGGAGGTGGGGACAAGGTCGGCGCAGTAAAAAATACTGGTTTTGCCATCAGAGATTAAAACATTCTGTTGCCCCAGAGTGTGTCCATTGGAAAGGCTGACGCTAATATGTGGGGCGATCTCTGTAGGGCCATCTAAGACTTTCACGGCATCACTAGCAAACAGAGGTTCAAAGTTAGGTGCGAGGTAACTGGCACGCTCTCTGCGGTTGGGTTTACGAGCCGTATCAACATTGGCCTGTTGAATGTAGTAGGTGGCGTTAGGAAAGGTAGGGACGATACGGCCTTGAGGGTCAGCGCACGTTGCTCCACCTGCATGATCAAAATGTAAATGAGTTAAGATGACATCAGTGATTTGATCTGGGGTGACGTTATGTTTTTTAAGTGAATTTAAAAGTGAAGTCCCAGATTGGTCGACCCCGTACATCTGTTCAAACTTACTTCCAGCAGCTTCTCCGTACTTGGCAATAAAATCAGAACCATTTCCCGTGTCGATTAAAATTTTTCGATCATCAGAAATAAGCAGCAGTGTACGACATTCCATTAAAATTCGATTTTGTTCATCTGTGGGATTAGTTTTAGACCAAAGGACCTTGGGAACTGTGCCAAACATAGCCCCACCATCAAGGCGAAAAAGCCCCGTAGGTACACTATAGGCTTTGTAAGGACCAATCTGTAAGGAGATGGGCTGGGCTTCTGGTGTGGTCATAAGGGGCTCCTCATTTTTGAGTGATATTCTTTTTATTGATGAATAGCGCAAAATTTATTTTAACAATACTACTGCTGTTTCGATGAATATAACAAAATCTATCTCTTGAAGACAGCTTTATCCAACTTAAAACGCGAAATTGATTATGTTTTTGTTGTAGTGGAGACGGCTTTCTGGGGCGGCCGAGTAGGCGGCGGCAAGGACGATAACGTCCCACCAGAAATGGATGAAAGTGCTTTCTTGAATGGACCAGTTGTTTCTGTGGGTCACGTAGGCGTCGTAAAACCCAAAAAGAGTTTGCACAACTGGAACAGGATTGTCACTGCTGATGTGTGCAGCACCAAAAATGACAGAACTGATAATGCTACCCCAGATCTCGGAATCAGTGGTGGTGGTCATATAGGGATATAAAAATCCTCTAAAGAAGGCCTCTTCACCCACACCTGCTTGATAAGACGTTGCAGCCAAAAAACCTGTATCTGATGCGGCCACTTTTCTGGCATTGTCATCTTTTACGTTCGAAGCTAAAAGCGCACCAGCTAAAAGCAAAGGTACAATCGTAGTCGGTCGAGCTAAAAACTTAAACTTAAACGGTGCGAGCATCACCCCTTCCATCGTGTCACCGTTATTTTTAATGTAAGCATATCGTGTATCGCCTGAGGATTCGGCGTAAGTTCTAAAAGAGTGATATGCACTTAAGAACCCCGCAGCCATTGTGGCTTGGGCGGCTACTGAAAGTAACTGGTGTGTGGGTTCGGTGGGCATTCCCCCTTCTGAATCTGTTTCTGTATTTATGAGATCTTCGTTGTTGATCTTTTGTGCGGCCCAAACTGTAGCCCCATACCCTGCAAGTGCGTAGCCCGAATAAAACATCCCAGCAGAAGTTTGTCCTGTCAGCCACTGATCCAGTCCAGGTAAAACAAAACTTCCTAAAGCAGGGAATAAAATGTATTTTCTTGTGCGTACACTTTTAAAACTAAAAAAAGTAGAAGATTCAGAAAGAAGCAAAGGTGTAGAAGTGTCTTCCGCAGGCGTTGAAGTGATGGATCGTAAGTCTTCTTCTGAAGAGGGCATAGAGTTCGTATTGGATGCCAGAGTCAATGATGATGTATATAAACGAGGTTTAAAGTCTTCAAAGGAACGGGCTTGAGAGGATAAAGATAAAAAGACACTTAAGAATGCAAATGTCCACGGCATAAAACGAAAAGCAGACTGACTTGTCATAGATTTTCCCCTCATCTACTAAGAAAACTGTGAGATAAAACTCTTAAACCTATCCTTGGGAATTCTCACGTCTTCGTCCGATAGAAGACTTAAGTCGTCTACATAGTTTTTACGTTTTTGTAAAGGTTCTAAATTCTGTTTACACATAAAAAGACCTGTCAAAATCTGTCCTGCATTTTCGGCCTCACGTAAGGCTTTAATACTGGCGTCAGGGTCATTAAATTGGGATAGATCAGAGGTGGCTTTTTTAAGTAGCAGCTGTGATCCGTCAGGCCACATGATTTCCTTGATCTCTCCTTCGGGGTAATCCACTTTTTGAATTTCACTGTGGGGTAAAAATTCCACTTCTTGGTAAGCACTTAAATGCTCTTTAGCGTAGTCATAACTTTTGGTGGACCCATCATGATTGGCAAAAGTCACACAAGGCGAAATCACATCAATCACCGCTGTTCCATTATATCTTAAGGCCGCTGATAGAAGAGCCACCATCTGTTTCATATCCCCAGAAAATCCTCTGGCGACAAAGCCACAACCTAAATCCAAAGCCATACGACAGGTGTCGATAGAGCTAAAAGCATTTGCCTCGCCAGTTTTGGTTTTATGATTTAAGTCGGCAGTGGCTGAAAATTGCCCTTTAGTCAGTCCATAAACTCCATTGTTAGCAATGATATACACAATGGGAATGTTTCTTCTGATCATGTGAACAAAACCCCCAAGACCAATACTTGCGGTGTCGCCATCGCCAGATACGCCGATGAGCTTGAGTTGAGATTTTGCGAGGTGAACCCCTAAAGACACAGGAGCCATCCGACCATGAATAGAGTTAAAGCCATGGGCCTGATTTAAAAAGTAAGCTGGAGTTTTAGAGGAACATCCAATACCTGAGAGTTTCACAATGTCATAAGGAGAAATGTCAGATTGATAGAGGGCTCCAATGATTTGATTAGTAATGCTGTCATGTCCGCAACCTGTGCATAGAGTAGAGGGGAGGCCCTTATAATCAGCACGCGTGTATCCCAAACTATTGATGGCGGCAGCAGGCTTGGGGGTCACAGCGCCACTGGCATTTGTAGGCGGCTTGGAGCCTTCAGTGCCACTGACACTTGCAGGTGGTTTGGAAACTCCAGAACTATTGATGCTTGCGGGTTTGGTGCTTGGTGAAGCTTGAGGCGGTCTTAATTTAGGAGGTGTGCTTTTGTTGTCTTCACTCATGGCGTGACCTCGGGTTCTGAGTGTTGGGGCGCGGGCACGTTTAATAGAGCTTTGATCTTGTGAGCTACAGTTTCAGCCTGAATGGGCCAACCATTAAAAGTACTGACCCCCATTACCTGACATTTGGGGCTTTCAAGTTGAGATTTTAAAATTTGCATCAGTTGCAGGTCCCTGTTCTGTTCAATGACGATAATCTGTTCATGAGACGCTGCGAATTCTAGAACCTCGTCGTGCAAGGGAAGTGATTTGACTTCGCATAAATCAAATTTATATCCACTAAGCAGATTAAAAATTTCTGGAAAAATTTGAGTGGTGGTGCCGTAGTACATGAGCCCCAAAGAGTTGTTTGCATTTGCGATACGAGGTTGAGGCAGACGGGCTCTGGCATTGAGCACTTTCTTTTTCAGACGTTCAAGCTTGTCTTCATACACATCGGGGTTTTCGGAATAAGAGGCATCGGTGTTATGTCCAGAGCCTCTAGTCATATAAGGCGCAAGCTTATGATGAGTGCCTGGTAAGGTGCGACTGGGTACCCCCTCTTCATCGCCTAGGTAGCGTTGAAAATCAGGTAGGGACTCAAGGTCTATTTCTGAAAGGACCTTGCCTCGGTTTAATGGACTAGAGGGCTGCTTAAGTGTCGGTCCTACCCATGTGTTCATACCTAGATCAAGGTCAGATAACACAAACACAGGCGTTTGATAGTATTCAGAAACATCAAAAGCTGTAAAAGCCATATTGTAGCACTCGTTGATTGTGCTGGGGAGTAAAATAGGATGGAAGGTGTCTCCGTGTGAGGAGTAGTAAGCGCTGAGTACATCCCCTTGTGATGTACGAGTGGGTAAGCCCGTTGAAGGCCCCACTCTTTGAATGTCCCACACCACAGTAGGAATTTCGGCAAAGTAGGCCAGTCCTATAGCTTCGTTCATCAAACTTAAGCCTGGACCAGAGGTGGCTGTGGCTGCACGCGCACCTGCCCAGTTGGCACCGACAACAGCGCACACGGCAGAAATCTCGTCTTCGGCTTGAATCACTGCATAGTGATTTTTACCTTTAGAGCTTTTGGGACGCAAATGTTCCACATAGTTTTCAAAAGACTCCACCAACGAAGAGGACGGTGTGATCGGGTACCATGTCGCCACCGTACAACCTGCATCCACCCAACCCAGGGCCGCAGCCTGATTGCCTTCGATGAGGATTTGATCTGTAGGTGGCTCTTTTTTGAGAGTGGAGATATGAGCACTGAGTTCTGTAAATTCAGACGCATGCTCTTGGATAAAAAGCTCATACCCTTTTTCAAAAGCTTGAAAGTTAAGATCCACAACAGAAGATGACTTAAAGGTCTCTTGTAATAAAGTTTTAAAAGTTTCAGGTTTTAAACCCAAAAGGGCTGCTGTCCACCCCACATAATAGAGATTGGAAATACGTTTTTTAATTTTGATGGGCGCTTCTATGTCTTTACCTAATGCACGAAACGAAGCGCTGAACTGTTTAGGGCGGTCTTCTGCTAAAGACTTTTGATCCTGATTGAAAAAGATTAAACTTTCTGAAGTGGTAAAGTCAGTCAGGTCTTTGTTAAAAGTTTGAGGGTTAAGTCCTAGGTACAAATCATTTTGGGATTTTAGACCATTGTAACTTTCGCTTAGTCGCAGAATATAATATGTGGGAAGACCTTCAATATTAGAAGGGAAAATGTTTTTTCCCACAACATGAAAGCCCTCACGAAACAGAGCCTTATGCAGTAAGCGGTTTGCGGTTAGGCTTCCACTTCCATTGGGTGAGGCGATGATGATTTGAAAATCAAAAAAAGAGACGCTCATGCTCTTAAGGATTAGGCCTCAGTCTTGGGACTGTCAAGTTCGTGGTCGTAGGCTTGGGGATTTATGGTGAGCACCCACTCTTTGTAGGCCTTTTTTACCACTTCAATATCTCCAGTGGGTTCAATGACAGGTCCAATATGAATATTGAGTCGTCCTGGGTAAGGGATCAGGCGGCCTTTGGGCCACAGCTTGGTGTTCCCATCAATATAGAGAAATAAAATGGGAGTGGCGTTAGTCTGAGAAAAGATGCTCACGCCTCTTTTGAAATTTTTAATATAGCCGTCAGCAGAACGTGTGCCTTCGGGGAATAAAATCAACCAAATTCGATCCAAGTTACTTAATAAACTGTTGATCAGCGTGATCACTTCCCCTTTTTTATCGTGGCGATCAATAGGGATAGCACCTAGGCAGTATTTTGAGAAAAAGGTAAAAATATCATTTCTAAACCAGTAATCTTTAGCTGCTGAAATATAAAGGTCTCCCCAATATTTAAAGGGCACAGCGGCGGTGATAGACGTAGCATCCAAATGAGAGGAGTGGTTGCTGATGATCAGCAGTTTGGGGTGCTTTTGATAAAGTTCTTTAAAAGAGCCATGCACCTTAATGCGAATATAAATTCCAAAGCCCAAGCCTTTCAAAAAGAAGGCCCAGACTAAACTCACAAGCCATGCCAAAAGATCAAAGTGGCGCGTAAAAAGAGGCAGATGCTTCAAGTGTGAAGGCAGCTTGGTCCACTGATCATTTTCGTAGTTCCAGTTTTTCATCTTCATGAGTTTAACCTCTTAATCTCCACCTAAATATGCCAGCCTCTGGCGTTTGCATCTAGTTTTGTTCTCATTATGTCTCACCTTTTATGACAATGGCATTGTATGACTCTGCCTTCAGTGATCGGGGAGCGCCTGTGAAGTCCTTTACTGAAGCTGTCGTTCCATCCAAGGAAGTATCTGTAGAAAATAGTAGTAAGCAGGATATACAAAGATCACTTTACTAACACGGCTAAGAATATCGCCACGACCGATGATGAATACCCCTTGATCTTTAATGCCCAAATCCTTTCTGATAATAGACAGAGTCCAATCCCCAATGACAGAAAAGATCACGGCAATAAGACCTGCACAGATCCAATCCAGTTCGTCTCGTTCGGGCAGCATACGGCGCCATCCCCAAGCCGCAGCCAGAGTAACAAGAGCTGCGACAACAAAACCTTCAAGTTTGATTTTGGAATTGATTCTGTTGCGCAAATTGATTTTGCCAAACTTTAAGCTGAGGCTGGCGCACACTGCTACAGAAAGTTCGCTAAGAGTGTAAAGGTAGATGATGATATAAAGACCATGGTCTAAATAAAGTATTCTGCCGCCATGAAGATAGAACCAACCAAATAAAGAGTAACAGATCACAGACAGTGAAATGTACTGCACCATGTGGGTGACGTTATTCATAAAGATGGGAATAAGAATAAAAGCGAAAAGAGCCACCATTGGTAGGGCATAAAATACATTTAAGTAATCGGCCCCAGCATGTAAAAACCATGCGGTTACAACAATTAAAATGTACTCAAAACCAACAAACCAGTGTCTGTGGTACATCCCCACCATTTGAAAAAAAGTTTTGCTAGCAAGTACAGAAAAAATTGCAAGTGCTACTAAGGGCCATGGCTTTGGAAGCGCGAAAACAACAAACAATACGGGCAGTACATAAGCCCAACTGACAAGGCTAGACCAACCTGTTTGATAAAAAATATCTTTGTTTCTTGAGGAAAATAGCAAAATTCCTAATAGAGCTAAAAATAAAGCCAAGATTCCAAAATTCTCAAGATAAAATGCATTAGAAAAAAGAAAGCCGTCCACAAAATCCCCTCAGAGGCGTACCTATAAAGTTGTTTAAGGGGATATTAGTCGGCATTGAAAACGATGTGTAGAGGCGGCGGGCAGAAGGTGTGCATATTGATGCCTTTTGTCATTTTGGCGAGAAAGTTTACCTCTTCTCTATTTAGTATCATCTTGAGGTATGACAAATATCCTTCTGCTCGAAAAGATTCATTCCATCGCAAAAACTCATTACGAAGCCCACGGTTTTCAAGTGACCGAACACGGTCCGTCTGAAACAGGGGCCCCTTTGGTGGGGCTTCTTAAGGGACAAGATATTGTGGGTTTACGGTCTAAAACTCAGCTCACTGGCGAGGTCTTACAAGAGTCACCCCATCTATCCGCAGTAGGAGCTTATTGTATAGGCACAAATCAAATCGACTTACAAACTGCATGCAAGTTGGGAGTCGCCGTATTTAATGCCCCTTTTAGTAACACTCGAAGTGTAGCCGAGATGGTGCTAGCCGAGATCATCTGTCTAGCGAGGGGTTTGTTTGCAAAATCCCAAAAGATGCACGCAGGAATCTGGGAAAAGTCAGCTGCAGGATCAAATGAAATCCGTGGAAAAGTTTTAGGCATTGTGGGTTATGGCCATATTGGCTCCCAGGTTGGAATTTTGGCTGAAAGCTTAGGCATGAGAGTGATCTTTTACGATGCCATTAAAAAATTACCCTTAGGAAACGCTGAAGAGATGATGACTTTGGGGGACGTACTCAGTCGTTCCGATTTTGTCACACTACATGTGCCACTGGATAAAACTACAGAGTGGATGATCGGCGAAAAACAATTTTCCATGATGAAAAAGGGTGCTGCATTTATCAACGCCAGCCGAGGACATGTCGTGCGTTTAGAGGCTTTAAAAAATGCTTTATTAACAGGGCATATATCAGGTGCTGCGATCGACGTTTTCCCAGAAGAGCCCAAAGAAAACAACAGCACCTTTGCCCATGAGTTACAAAATATAGAAAATGTCATCTTAACTCCACACATCGCGGGAAGCACGATTGAGGCCCAAGAGTCTATAGGAGTGGAGGTCACAGAAAGCCTGATCCGCTTTATGAAAACGGGCCATTCTGTGGGGGCTGTGAACTTCCCACAACTGTATTTATCTGAACTGCAATCTGGCTACAGAATCCTAAACGTTCACAAAAACGTGGCAGGAGTCCTAGGGGAAGTAAATAAAATCTTCTCTCACCACAATATAAATATCTTAAGCCAACAGCTAAAAACCAACGAACAGATAGGGTATTTAGCGGTAGACGTAGAGGGCGCGGTAGACCCCAAAGTCGTAGATGCAATAGCCCATCTGCCCACCTCCATCAAAACCCGCTTTCTTGCCAGCGAAGAGTTAGGTTCTAAATTTATTTGAAGTTTAAGTTTTGTCTTTGAATTTTAAGTTTTCTTAGAGATACATCTATCGAATGGCAGCTCCGAGCGAGCAATGCGTATCCGACTTGCGGCATAACTTTTGAATTGAAGTTTAATTTAAGGGAAGCTCCAAAGAAGTTTCTCTTAAATTAAACTTCAATTCAAGTTATGACGAAAGCCGAGACGCTTTGCACCCGAGTCGGCCTGTCTGCCATTCGATAGATGTATCTCTAAGAAAACTTAAAATTCAAAGACAAAACTTAAACTTCAAATAAATTTAGAACCTAACTCTTCGCTGGCAAGAAAGCTTAGGGGGTGAGAGTTGTGGAGGAGTCTGGGGGAGCTTTTAGAGGTCGAAGACTTTGCCAGGGTTCATGATGTTGTCGGGGTCAAAGACGGTTTTGACTTGTTTCATGAGTTGGATTTCAGCTTCGGATCTGCTGAAATTTAGAAAAGATTTTTTCACTAAGCCTACGCCATGTTCGGCTGAGATGCTGCCTTCGAATTCTTGAATCTTTTTGAACATGTAGGGGCTGGTGTTTTTGCAGGTGTTGATGAACTCGTCGAGTGGCATATCGTCGGGTCTGAGAATGTTGATGTGTAAGTTTCCATCACCTATGTGGCCAAACCATACAACTTCGAAATTGGGGTATTTGGCATTTAAGTATTCTTCTGTGGTTTGTAAAAATTTGGGAATTAAACTGGTTTTTACTGAGACATCGTTTTTGTACGGGGACTTATATGAAATGCACTCAGAAATGTCTTCTCTGTACTTCCACAGTTCTTTGTATTGACTGTGGTTCTGACTTAAAACGCCGTCAGTGATGAGCCCCTCTTCGAGAGCCTTTTCAAATAATCCCAGTGCTGTTTCTTCTTGGTTTTCGCTTTCAAAGTCGATGACTAAATAGTAGGGAGTCTTCTCGGCAATAGGGAATTGTAAAGTGGGGTTGTGGTGCAAAACATGTTTTAAGGCTTTGTCTGTAAACATCTCAAAGGCATTTAGGGTGAGTGAGCGAAAAAGTTTAAGTGTCGGTAAGATGGCGTCCACGCTATCTAAGGCTAACAAAAAAACCTGAGGGTTACGTTGAGGTTGAGTCAGTTTGAGTGTGGCTTTGGTGATAAAGCCCAGAGTGCCTTCGCTGCCAATAAAAAGGTTTTTAAAATCGTAACCTGTGGCGTTTTTTTCCAGTCCTTTATTAAGGTGTAAAACCTCTCCAGCACCTGTGACCACTTCCAAAGAGGTGACCCACTGTCTGAACATGCCGTAACGGATGACGTTAATGCCTCCAGCGTTAGTGGCAATGTTGCCCCCAATTTGGCTTGAGCCTACAGCGGCAAAATCTACTGGAAAAAAAAGCCCCTGATCTTTAGCAAAGTTTTGTAAGGTTTCTGTTACAACACCTGCTTCACAGGTGACACTTTGGTCGTCAGCATTAAAATCTAAAATTTGACTCATCTTTTCAAAAGACACAATCAGTTCCCCATTCAGAGCCACAGCTCCTGCGCTTAAACCTGTGCGTCCGCCACTGGGGACAAGGCCGACTCGGTTTTCACGTGCCCAGAGGACGATCTTCTGTACGTCTTCGGTGGATTTGGGAAAGGCCACGGCAAGGGCATTGGGAGTAAACTGCTTTAACCAATCTTGGCCGTAAAAGGAAAGACTGTCTTTATCGAATAAAAGCTGCTCGGGTGGCAGCAAAGATTTTAAACTTTCAACCATAATGAAAAAATGGCTTATTTTTTAAGTTGTGACAAGGCGTTTTGAAGGTTTTTAAAGCGTTCGTCAGAAAATATCTCAAAAGCATGGCCTTCCACACGAGCTGTGTGGATATCTTTAAAAATACCTAGGGCATCGATAGTCCATTGGGGATCAGGATGGAATTCGCATTTAATCAGGATCTCTTCAAAAACGGCCCCAAGATCCGAGATTTCAGGAATTCCGTAGGTTTTCCCTGTGCCTTTGATCTTGTGGAACTCTTCCCTTAAAGATTGAAAGTTTTTGGCTTCAATATGCTTGGTCATCGCTTCCAGCTTGTTAGGCATGGTTTGGATGTAGTTTTTTTGTAGCTCTTTTAACATTTCATCTAAATTCATGCGGCTGCTCCAGACCCTTGTTTTCTATATTTCCATTTTGGTAGTGTAAAATAAAAAGTACTTCCTTTTTGTGGAAGCGAGTTCACGCCAATGTCTCCACCGTGCTGTTCCACGATAGCTTTAGCAATAGCTAGCCCTAGACCTGTGCCTTTAACCAAAGGATTTTGTTTATTGGTAGCTTGTCTGAATTTTTCAAAGATATATTTTTGATCATCAGGAGCAATTCCTTTTCCTTGATCAGAGATTTCAATCACCAATTGGTGTCGGGCATTTACAAAGTAATTCACTGTCACATATCCATTTTCAGGACTGTATTTGATGGCGTTGGATAAAAAGTTGGTGAGCACCTGTTGAATGCGATCTTGGTCAATAAAAATATCAATGGGTGTTTGCTGACGAATCGCCAGTTTAACCTGTGCAGTTTCGCAAAGACCTTGTAAGCTGCCAAAGGTTTTATTTAATAGATCTTCAATTTGTATCCATTTTTCATCGAGGTCTAATTTTTTAGCTTCAATCTTTGCTAAGTCTAAAAGATCGTTAATCAAACGAATCAGACGATCAGTTTCTGTTTCCGCAATATTTAATAAGTTTACTGATTGAGGTGTAAGACTGTTAATAGCACTATTTTTAAGTAGACTTAAAGACCCTTTAATAGATGTCAGAGGAGTTCTTAACTCGTGGCTGGCAATATTTAAGAATTCAGACTTGGCGGAATCCAAAGTCTTTAACTCTTCAATGTTGTTGATCACTCGTTGAGCCAGGGAATTAAATGTAGATTGCAAGTCTCCAATTTCATTGGCATCAGGAGCTTGGAACTCGTAAGTGTAACGATCATTTAAGAAATCCAACATTCGATGGTACAGGTTATCTAAAGGTTCAAAAATAGACCGATGAATATAGATGGAAATAAAAATTGTGCTGGCAATAAAACAAGAGATTAAAAGATAAATACACCAAACGATACGACTTCGATGAGCATCAAGCTTGGCTGAAAGATAATCACGATAATTGGTCTCTTGATCTACAAAATATTTAATGCGATCGGGAATGGAATTGAACTTTCTATTGTTAATCGACTGAATGATGGAACTTAGAGCCTCTTGTCGATACTGTGGAGTGAGTTTTTTTCTCCACTCTACAAGTTCATTGGCAAAGTCTTTGGTGTACTTGGCAGATTTTAAAGTGGCCTCAATTTCCCAACTGGATTTCAGTTCAGAGTAGGTGTTTCTCCAATCTAAAAAAGAATCAATACATAATACAAGTGCGCCACCAAAACTGATGACGGCCACAAGCACTATAAAACGGATTCTAAATAAAATGGAATTCACAGATTACCTGTCTCCTTTAAAATCTCGTGGATCTTTTCATTTAAGGTCAAAGGGTCAAAAGGTTTAGGGATAAAACCTGTGCCTATGGTTTCAAAGGTCTCTTTGTCTGTCATTTGTGAGCGAGCACTTAAAAAGATCACGGGAGTTTTTAAGTGCATTTTGCGTAACTCTTGACAAACCTTAAGGCCATTCATTTTAGGCATCATTTCATCAAGAAGAATTACATCAAAAGGTTCCTTTAAAGCTAAGTGGTAAGCGTCTTCGCCGTTATCTACAGCGGTGACCTCGTGACCTGCCATTGTTTCCAAAGTCATTTTGGCAATAAGAGAGATATTTGGATCATCTTCAGCGAGCAGAATTTTCAAGCCTCACTCCTTATGTGTCATCTCAGTTGTTAAATGCCCGTAACTTTGCGGGTTTACTCTTTAATTTCATCGGAGTGGGGACTTTGAATCTTAATACGCTAAGCATCTAGTTTTATTATTAAATTATAAGGTTATAAGCTTTGTGGCATGGGGATGGATATCATCTAGTTTTTCTGGAAGTCTTTGCCCTAGAGGATGGTCGTGCCTTAAACTAAAACGTACGCAGGAGTTTTTATGAAAACAGCTTTAACGGAGATGTTAAATTGCCAGTGGCCCATTATTGGGGCTCCCATGTTTATTGTAGGCACGGTGGATATGGTCGCTGCTATTAGCAATGCGGGTGGAGTGGGTACGATTCCGTCTTTGAACTTTCGCAGCACCGAACTTCTGGATCAAGGTCTAAGTGAGATGCGTACAAAAACCACAAAGACTTTTGGAATTAACCTGATTGTTCATAAAAGCAATACCAGATGGGAGGCTGATCTTGATGTGTGCGCTCAGCATAAGGTTCCCTTTTTTATCACAAGCTTAGGATCACCAGTTCGTGTGATCGAAAGAGTAAAACCTTATGGGGCAAAAGTGTTTTGCGATGTGACTAATATTAAACATGCAAAAAAAGCCTTAGATGGGGGTGCTGATGGAATTATTGCTGTGTGTGCAGGTGCAGGAGGACATGCGGGACCTCACTCTCCGTTCTCTTTGGTTTCAGAATTGCAACAGCTTACAGATAAACCTATTGTGATTGCGGGGGCTATCGCTAACGGAAAAACTATTTTAGCCAGTTTGGCATTAGGGGCTTCGGGAGTAAGTATCGGTACGCGATTTATTGCCACTACTGAAGCCAATGCTAGCCCTGAATACAAGCAGGCGATTTTAAATGCCAAAACAGAAAATATTCATAAAAGTATTAAAATGACAGGCATTCCCGCCTCCGTCATTCGTACACCTGAAGTGGAAGCCATGTTTAGGCCACCGACACTCATGGAAAAGTTGATTTATTTGATTGAAAAAAAGAATCAAGGTAAAACCAATTTCAGCAAAAAATTACGAAAAATATCTGGCTATAATTGGTCATGGAATAGTGTGTGGAGTGCGGGAGAATCTGTGGGGCAGATTCACGATATTAAATCTTGTGAAGTGGTGATGGCAGGACTTGTGGATGAAATGCAACTGGCGTTTAATGAATTAAATAAAATCCATGCGCTCTGAACGTTCAGGGTGGTAAGGAAATTTAGCAGAGATATACACGAAAGGGTGTGATATGCAGCAGTTTTTTCTTTTAATCTTAGTGTTGCTTTTTGTGCAGGAGGGGTTTTCAAGCTGGGCGGCTCAACCAGCAGTTATTGCTGGAGTGGTCAGTACAAAAGATAAGAAAGGCCTTCGTTTACGCTCTTGCCCAAACACAAACTGTCCAATATCAGGAGCTCTAAAAGAGGGTAAAACTTATTACTTTGAAAATAAAATGCACGGGGAGTGGTATAGAATATTTAATCAATATGCGCACGGTGATTATGTAAAAGTTGATCTTGGATATACAACGCAGGCTAAAGCCTCTAGAAGAAGTTTTAACGAAAATGTACTTAAAGAAGCTATTGATAAGGCTCTTAACGAGAAGTTTTTCAATGTAAAGCCTATCTCAGATAGTGGAAAGACAATTGACTCTTTAACTCTAGAAAGAGCAACTGATTTTGTGCAAGTGTATTCCTTTTTGCTCTATGGCCGTAGGCATTATGGTGTCTATGACATGTTATCAGAAAATTCAGGCCTTTTGCATTTTACTGATGGCAAAATGGGATATTGTCTTTTAGCGTCCTCAGGTAGGAGTGTAGAAAAATCTCATGGGTTTTCGTACGATCTTATGACAAAAGACATTGTGGGATCTATAAATGTCAAACTAAAGAAGACATATAGCTTAGATCAGTTTCCATATAAGCATAAAGGATATTCATTCTTTGGTAACATTTGTGCTATTGATTTTTTTGATAAAAAAACAGAACAAGATGTTCTTAATAAAGACATCTATGTCAGGGACTTAGGGCGTATATTAAAATCTAGGAAATCTTTTTTAATAGATGAAATTGATAAAGTATCAAGTTTTGAAAATAAAAACCTAGTCGACAAAAGTAAAAACGAAATAGAAAAGTATGCTCCCTTGTTTACATCGCAGCTCAAAGCAGCCTATTTCTATAATATAAATCGATATCAAAATAGAGTATTTGCCTATTATGACAGTGCTAAAAAAGAAAATCAGATGAAAATCAGTGGCCTGATCAAAGATTTGGATTTGAATATTAAATATAAGTCTTTTGTTATTAAGTTTGATGCGAATACAAGCGGACCAAGAGGAATGCAGTATAAAGGTGCGATTTATGCACAAGAAGACATGGAGATAAATCAGATAAAAATATATAAAGGCGAATATGTTGATCTTAATGAGTTGGTAAAGATCTTATATGTTGGTTCTAAGTACCCAAAATTAAAAGCCAATGTCGAGTTTGGGTTTGCACGCACGATAGATCAAAAAAACTTCAGTGATTTAAAAGGTTTGTTTTTTGATCTTAAAAATATAAATATTAAAAGTAAGTTATATGCGATTTCTCCGCATTATATTTCATTTTATGATGACGATCATGGAACTTTGGGTTTAGAGCCCAGAACCTTTAGCGTGACAGAAGAAGTTAGAGCCACAAATTCTAAATACTTTGGGGCTAATAAATTTATGAATCAACGTATAGACTTTGTTGTAGGTTATAGTCCGTCGGCTAATGAAAAACCTTTAGGTTGCGTAACAACAAATATAAATTATGTAAATCTAGAAAAAGAAATATTGGCTTTGGGTTTATCAGAAGATCAGATTATTAAAATTCGTGGTAATGAAGTAGAAATTAGTAAACCACTGGATATATATGGGCTAATACAATTAGCACCTCATTCTAAACTTATTCTAAATATATCGGATTGTATGAAGACTATTTTCTTATATCAGGCGATGGCTCAACCAGGAAGCCGTTGGCAAGGGCGTGTCCTAGAGTCTGAAACCCAAGTTTTTTTTGAAAAAGATAAGGTGGTTAGGATTTTAGATAAGGACGGCGAAAAGGCAGTGTATTCAAAATACACTACCAATATTAATGTAGGTTTCAAGCAAGGAGTAACCAAATACCCCTTGTGTATTCTAAACAAACTTGCGAAGTATTCACCACTAGAGAGATTAGTTCTAGAACCTTGTGATTATGCATTCAGTGAAGTGAAGCTGCATGAGATAGAACAAATAGATGCTGAAAAGGGAACTATTACTATTCAAGGTCGTACTTATCGAACTAAAGATATCACTTCGAAATTGACAGCTAGGATAGATGAGCAAGAATTTTGGTTGCCCTTTGTTCCTGACCTAAATACGTTGAAATATAAAGATAGAATTCATAATATTATTCGTGAATATTATGTTTTCCCTTCTGCATGGGTTGGCAGTGACACTAAATTAAGTGGACGTGCAGATTATTGTGGAGATAAGTATGTAGACTGTGAGCCTGATTCACAACAGTCTGAAGGACAACAGATCAGAACGATGGATTTTGAGGCATTTAAGAATAAGACCATTATGCTTAAGCTTTACGAAAGTATACCAGATCCTAGTAATTTTTGTGAGGGGTTCTGTTAGGGCTCAACCTCTTAATCGTTGAGTCCAAACAAATCTTCAAGTTCATTGTTTTGGTACATTTCCATTAAAATGTCGCTGCCGCCAACAAGTTCTTTTTTGTAGTAAAGTTGAGGAATGGTGGGCCAGTTGCCGTACTCTTTAATACCTTGGCGGATTTCTTCGTCTTCTAGAACATTGACGGTGTGGAAATTATCGACACCGATTTCACGTAAAATGGCCACAGCACGAGCCGAAAAACCGCACTGAGGAAAAGCTGCATTGCCTTTCATAAATAGAACAATATCGTTTTTGCTCAATTCGTTTTCGATCTTTTGTTTGGTTTGTTCGTTAAGTTCTGACATGGTCACTCCTCTTAATTTTTGGTCCATCTTGCCGTTTGTTTTATAGTCTTAGGCATTTTAATATTCGATTTACACCTTAAAACTTGTTCAACTCTCATTAAATATGGTTTTCCTTATTCAATCTAATTGAATGGGTCTGACACTTAAAGCGTGCAACTTGCCAGATTGGAACTCGGGTTTAAAAAGCTCTAAGATTTTTTGGTGGCGTTGCAATCGAGGTAAGGCGTTGATGGCATCACAAGCAATGCGCACTTCAAAATTATTGCCACCACCAGTTTGATCAATCACGTAGAGTTGGGCGTCAGCATAGGTTTCTAAGATTCGAGCTTCAATGTCTTTAGGTGTCATAGGCTCTCAGCTATATAACAAAATCTTTAAGAATCCAACGCTTTGGGTGTGAATTGTTTTTATCCCAGCTTGTCAGGGGACAGTGAGCCAAGTAAAAGTGGTTTATGGAACACTTTTTTGTACCCGCCCCCCCAGAACATGTAAAAAAACAGAAGGCTTTGGCGCGTGAATTACGCAAAACGCCATGGTGGGACCAGCAAATCTCAAAAGGGATTTGCCACTATTGTCAGGGGCAGTTTTCTAAGGCCGAACTGACTATGGATCACAAAATTCCTGTCATTCGTGGGGGCCAGAGCACTAAATCCAATGTCGTGCCATCGTGCAAAACGTGCAATTCCAACAAGAAATACCTTACTGATGTTGAATATTTAAGCGACAAATGAATAGAAGGACTTGCTTAAATTAAAAATCCTTTCCAAAATGAAAGCCCATGACCTTAACTACATAACCTGCGGAGGAGTGTTCATTGGCTAAGATTACATCAAGCAGTACAGCCGAATATTTTGCAAAGAACCTACAACAGGTGGGGTTTTCGTCAGCGACTAAAGCTGTTTTAACCACTTTAAAAGAAACAGTGGATAACTCATTAGATGCTTGCGAAGATCATAAGATTCTACCTGAATTAAAGATTGAAATCGAAAAGATTGGCACTGGGGGTTCCAAAAGTGCGGATTTAATACGCATTATGGTGGAAGATAATGGCCCAGGGTTATCGCCAGAAGACCTTCCACGTGTATTTGGCGAGTACTTGGCCTCTTCAAAGTTTGGACGTGGTCGCTGTTCTCGTGGTCAGCAGGGGATTGGTATTTCTGCGGCCACCACATGGGCGCAGCTCACCAATGCCGCTGGGGCCAAGGTTTTAAGTAAAACAAAGAATATGCGTAAAGCCATAGAAATGCGCATTGATGTAGATATCAAATCGAATAAAGGTCTAGTGAAAGATAAAAAGACTGTGGATTGGGACAAAGACCATGGTCTTCGTGTGGAGTTTGTGATTGATGGTCGCTTGCAGCTTAATGGAGATGGTGGGATTTTAACGTATCTTGAAGGAACCTCACTCGTAAACCCGCATTTAAAATTACATTATAAGATCAACGATGACATTGATGTGAACGTGGATCGCGTAACAGAAGACGTTCCTGTGGCTCCGCCAGCAACCTTACCTCATCCTCATACTATGAAATTGGGTGAGTTTATGACCCATGCTCATTTATTTGGAAACGTAAACTTGCAGAAATTTTTAAAAACAGGTTTTTCTCGTGTGACTGATAGTACGTTAAGTGACTTTGTTAAAAATGGAATGCCTAAAAAATTCTTAGCTCAGCCTATATCAAAAACTTCGGAGTCAGAATTTAAGGATATTTTTAAGGCTATACAAGAAACAGAGCTGCCTAACCCCACCACGCGCTCAGTGCTTACCATTGGGGAAGAGGCTTTAGCCAACAGTATTCAACGTTTAGGTGCCATTGACTTTTTTAGTATTGTCACCCGTAAACCTAAAATATGTGACTTTAAGCCTGTAGTGGTGGAAGTAGCCATTGCGAGGTTCTTAGATCGTGGGAAGGAAGACGAAAGTATTCAGCTTTTACGTTTTGCTAACCGTGTGCCTTTACAATTCGATAAGGCAGGATGTGCGATCACTAAAGCTGTGGAGTCCGTCAACTGGCGTTCTTATGGCCTGAACCAGTCCAAAAATAATTTGCCTTTGGGTCCTTACATTTTTGCGATCAGTGTAACGTCGCCGTTTATTAAGTTTAAAAACGCATCTAAAGAGACCATTGATTCTAGTGATGAATTAGTGGAAGAGATTCGTCGCGCGCTGATGCAAACAGGGCAAAAGCTTTCAAGACACATTCGTCGAGAAGCTAAAGCTGCGGATTTAGAGCGAAAACTTCAACATATTGAAAAGTTTGGACCTATTTTGGTTCGTGGACTTGTGCAGATTGTGGGTGCGGCTGACAAACGTCGCGACAAAGCCACTGAAGGTTTAGAAAAGATATTGGGACGTGATACCAACGTAGCAGAAAAAGAATTAGAGGTCGCAGAGAGCCGCTTGCAGGATTTAAAACAAAAAGAAGGTTTTGATTCTAGTGGGTCCGAGGATTTAGAGTCTTTCACAGAGAGCGAACAGCTGTCCTTAGATTCATCATTCGATAAAGATTCAAGAAAGATGAGCTCAAAACCCAACAAGAAGAAAAGTAAGACTTCAGGCAAAAAGGCAGTGAAGAAAGCGTCTTCCACAAAGGCCGCTGCAAAAAAAGCATCTAAGAAAGTGGCAGCAAGACCTAAAAAATAATTCGGAGATAAAAAGATATGGCAAAGGCAAGAGTAGCAGGATCAGGGAATTCACAGAAAGACATCATTTATAAAGCAAAGGCCATCTGTGAGGGCATGTTAAGTGATTTAGAAAAGGCCAAGCGCCCTGTCTTGGAATCTATCAAGTGCAGCTTGGACAATTCAGAATACGACCCAAGGCTTGGGTATTTGACTCCAGCGGGAAAGATGGTGCGCTCAGAGTTAAATGTGTCTTCAGTGCAAAAATTAGCACGTACAGTGTTTATGTTAGATATTTTACTTAACAACGTAAATACAGGTGGTGTGAACACCAAAAGAGAGCTGTACTATATGGCAAAAGGTTTGGTGAAAAGCGATAAAGAGCTTAAACCCATAGACTTTGATGACCAGAATGAAAGTGACTCCATTATTGATTTTATCACGGATATGCTTGAGGTGTATCGCGAAGAGATGAATTGTTTTGCGAATGATCGTGGGGGACAAACTTACTCACAACAGCTTGTGGTCACTGAAACTTTAAATGATGGAACTAAAGCTGTTATTGACTTGAGCTCATTAGGTACTACCCCTTTTCAGCCCAAGAACAAACCACAGGCCTTAACATTAAAGGCTAAAAGTAAAATTGATTTTTGTTTGGTTGTAGAATCAGAAGGTACGGCGAACACTCTGGTAAGTAATGGGTTTACCAAAAGAAATAAGTGTATCCTGATGGGTGCTCAAGGGGTGCCTAGTAACGGGGTCAGAGGTTGGTGTAAATTGATTCAAGATCAGCTTAAGATTCCTATTTATTTCTTCGGAGATCTGGATGCGTACACTCTGCAAAATATTTACAGAACTCTTAAAGCAGGATCGGCTGCGAGTTTGATTCGTAACAAAGACTTTTCCGCTCCAGATGTAAAGTTTTTAGGAGTTTTGCCTGAAGATATTAAAAAATACGACCTTCACTATTATGATGTGAAGTCTAACGATGCTTCTGAAATGCGAGCTCTTAAAAAAGCCAAAGATGTTCTTGCTAATGACCCCTTTTTCCAGGATGCAAAAAACAAAAAGGTCGCAAGCATTCTTAACTTTTTGATCAAAAATAGAATACGTTGCGAACAGCAAGCGATCTTTAGTGTGGATCCCAAGGACCCCATAATGCCCGAGAAGATCATTCTTAAGAAGATCAAAGAAAAGTCTTGGGTGTAAAACACCTAGAGCGCTTTGGATTTTAGGATCAGTGACCAATTTTGGCCCCGTTAGATGGGGTAGGGCGTATTATTTGGTAAATCCTTGATCTTTAAGGATTTATACGGGTTTTGTGTGGTAATTTTTGGCGTGCTTTTTGCCTCTGAAGGGGTGGAGGAGCACGGGATGAATAAAAAGCTCAACGTTCTTATTTTGTTTTTGATTTCTGGTTTTTGGCTGGGAACAGGTTGTGCTTTAAACAGTGCTGATGAATCTCCATTGGGTGATCTGCGCGGGGGACAGACTAACGATCCTGATTACAATGTCAGCTTGTGGCCCACGCCAGTAGGTGAGGACCCGAATCCCATGCTCATCGGTGAACTTACAGGTTGGCCCAAAATTGAAAAAGACAATACGGTTTTATTTATTGGGGATCAGTCGCTACAGGGCAACTGGGGTTTGGCTTTACAAAAACTTTTGGTGGAAGACGAAGAAGCTTCTCTGACTTTATCTGGATGTAATGCCACTGCACAGAGTTGGAAGTCTGGAGCTGAGGCCAGCTGCTTGTACAGTGCACCGTTTGTAAAATACAAAGAAGGTCGACTATTTTTAACTCAAAATTTACAAGCAGGCACAGACCGTGCGTTACCCTTAATTCTTGCTCACGAGAATGTATCTAAAGTGGTATTAAGTTTTGGGGCTTATTTGAAAGACATCACTGATGCAAAAATTCTTCAGGACGAACTTGTGGCTCTCGAAATTTTAGCAAAATGGGCACACAGTGCGGGAAAGACCTGTTACTTTGTCACCCCTGTAGGGGAATACTTTTTAGAATCTGGACAGGTCATTTTACCGATTGAACTTTTAGCACGCATGAAAGTACTTTTAGAGCCTTACTGTTATTGGGTGGATGCCGTCGAAGCTCGTAAAACATTTTTAGATGCCACACAAATCAATATTGAAGGCAAAATCACCGAGGCAACACCAGATGACAGTGCTGAACCTTATATTCGTATTGATGAAAAACCACCTGTGGATTTACCAAAACTGCCACCTCTGGTTTTACCAGACATGTCTTTAGATTTGTCTGAAGTTCCTGAGATCATTGCTGATAAAGAGAGTCCGATTGCGGGTAGACCTGAGCCACAAGTGCCAGCCAGTGGTGCCACTGAAGTGCCACCTAAAAAAGAAGAACCTGCTACTGTCCCTGCCACTCAGTCAGAAGATCAACACAAAGAAGACCCCGCTACGGTTCCTCCTACTAAGCCTGAGGATCAAAAAGGAGAAGATCCTAACACAACACCTCCTGCTCAGGGTTTGGGGACTACTCCTACGGAACCCACAGATGAGTCTAGTGGTGGTACAGTGATTCTACCTGATGGAGTAAATCAAGAGATTCCCATTCCACAGCCTCGACCAGATCGAGAGGGTGAAAAACCACCTGCCACTGCCGAAGACAAACTGGCGGAAGCCTTAGAGGAACTTGGTCCTGAGAATGTTCCTGTGCCTGCACAGAAACCGAAATTTCTAACAGAAAAAGATCAACAGGCCATTCGTGATCAAATTGAAACGAAAACTCCATCAGTGGCGCAAAAAGAAAATAAAGTTATTAAATTCCAAGAGCCCAAATATTTATGGAATGGATACGCTCAAGGTTCTAATTATACACGTTATGGTAAAATTGAACTTAAGGCTTACGGCGCTCACTTATATCAAACTAAAAACTTAAGTGATGCGACGATGTATTGTCCTAATTATTGGAACTTAGGAGAGGAAGATAAGAAGCATGTGTGGATATATCTTTACTCGGCCATGGCACTCTATGAGTCGACTTTTAATGCAGGCGCAAGAGCTGTCGAAGTGACTGGTGGAACCAGTATGGGGCTATTCCAGATGGACTATAACAACTGTAAACAATCTGCATCTAAAGCGACAGACCTTTTAAATGCTCAAGTCAATTTCCGTTGTGCCATCAGAAAATCTGTTTACTTGGTCAGAGAAGGAAAACAGATCGCTAATGGTTCCTATCCTTCAAACTGCAATCAACAAGGCTGCTCATACCGTGGTGGAGCCATGGACAGATTCTGGTCCACTCTCAGAAAACCCTACCAAGCCAAAATCAGAAACAACAAAGGCCAACTAGTAAGTGTCACAGTAGGAAAAAGAAATAAAGTTATTTCTCATCTTAAAAGCTTACCTCACTGTAAGAAATAATACCCGTGCGGAGATAGCCTTGTGGTCCATTCAGGATTTCTAGGTTCAGTTTATAAATATATAGTGTGAAAATGTGAGTTCGGCTTGGCATGCTTTTGCGAACGCAAAATCATGCCAAACGTCACTGTCTGAGCATTTTTGCACTATATATTTATAAACTGAACCTAGAAATCCTGAATGGACTCAAAGTGATTAGCCCGCAGAGGGGAGGATTTCAAAGATGACGAGGGTGCGGACTTTGGAGCTGCTTTTGACTTCGTAGATTTCAAAGGCTTTGTCATTAAGGATAAGATGATTTTCTAGGGCGGTTTTTAAAATCTTAGGATAAATTTTTATAGCTCCTAGTGCAGGCGAACCATCGAAGGCGCCCATAATATAGGAGTTGAATTTGATCTCATCAACTTTATAGTTGTGACTTTCAAATTCAGGATTTTGAGTCAGGTGTGTGAGGTCGGTTGCGCTTTCTAATAAGCAACCTACATGACTTCTCAGACGATGATGATCTACACCGCTGGGGTTATCTAAATAATATCCAAAGGTGCGTGCACAAATAATTCCATGGGCTTTGGCAAACTCTTCCACCTCTGTGATGTGTGGGGCCACTTCGTGATAGGGGCCCACAACTTCTTTAAATATAATTTTGTGGGGTCCAAAAGGTGTATCGGTAAAGACGTCGACTTGAACAGGCAAGTGGAAGCCTGCTCGAAAGGCGATAAAAACTAGAAGACCAATGATACCTAAAAAAAATCCAGCTACTGTGCCAGAAAACCATTTCATAATTGATTCCAAGGGACGCGAGTTGAATCCCTTAATACCAAATCTCCATTGGAAAGCAATTTTTCAATTTCATTTTGAGGCCATTTTTGAAGGGCCGCTAGAATTTTGGTTCGGAGTGTTACAGAAATTTCAGGTTTTGTACACTCTGCAACCACTTCTTCAAATCGTAATTTGAGTTGAGTCAAAAATTTATGCCAGCGTTCATCAGAAAGCGGGGCAGATATTTCTTCTACAATACTTGTGGCAGGTCCCACATCGCTAGGAGAATCGTTCACGTTCAAACCAAGACCCACAAAGATGCCATGACGGTTTCCTATACTTACGGATTCAATCAGTAAGCCCGCCATCTTTTTATCGTCACAATAAATATCATTAGGGGCTTTAATGCTAAGAGTGGCATCAAACTCATCACTTAAAGCTTGAAAGACAGCCCAGCCAAAAAGCGGAACTGCAATGGGCTGAGGGGCGGAAGCCAGTGGAAAGCACCAGGTGCTGAGCAGATGTTGGTCCGCTTCTGTGTTGCTCCAGGTTTTATTGCCACGTCCGCGTCCTTTAGTTTGAACACCGCTCACATACAACCATGGTAAATGGTTGTTTAGAATCCCATCGCGTTTGGCTTGTGAGTTTGTACTGTCGATACTATCAGAATAAAACACTTGCATAGAGTTTTTTTCTGCCCAGTCTTTTGTTGATGTTGCTGCATTGATCATAGTAGTAGCTCCTTCTGGACTCAGTTTAATCTAATAAAAAACTGATGTCAGCACATGGAACCGAATGGGTGATCAATCCTATACTAATAAACTGGACCCCAGTTTCTGCAACTCCGCGCACGCGTTCAAGATTCATATTGCCACTGGCCTCGGATTTAATATGAGGTGGGAATTTTTTTACACACGTAGCAATCTGCTCGGTGGTCATATTATCCAGCAAAATTTGGTCGACCTTTGAGGTGAGTGCCTGCTCAAGTTGTTCTTCGTTTTCTACTTCCAGAATGATCTTTTTACGAGGGTAGAGTTCTTTAATTTGATTCACTAAAGTTTTAATGTCTAGATCGGTGGTTTTGAGATGGTTCTCTTTAAGCATAATGGCATCAGACAAATTCATTCTGTGATTCTGTCCTCCACCATGAACTACGGCATTCTTTTCAAAAGTTCGTAGCAAGGGTGTCGTTTTGCGTGTATCTAAAATTTTGCAGGGTGTATGGGCCACCTCAGAGACAAACTTCTGAGTTAAAGTGGCAATCCCGCACAAACGGCCTAAAATATTTAGGAGAGTTCGTTCTACTAATAATAAATCGGAGTAGTGACCTTGAAGGGTGGCCATCTTATCTCCCTTTTTTATGGAATCGCCATCGTGATAAAAAAGAGTGGTAGAAATAGGAGCTCTCAGAGCGGCTCTTTGTGGGAGTTCACGAAGAGCGACTAAAAATTCTTCTCCAGAAAAAACGAGGTCTTGCTTTGCGAGTATGGTTCCACATGATCTGTGGTGAATGTTGGCACAGAGTTTTGATAAGGCCAAGCATGTGACGTCACCTTCGGGAGCGTCCTCCTCAAGTGCCTGTGATAAGATTTCTAAGGCAGATAATTTCATCTTTAGGCTTGTGGAGGTTCTTCTTCAGCTAAAAGTCTCTTTAATTCTTTATCAATCATCTGTTTGGCCAGTTCAGGTACAACTTCCCAAATTACGGACTGAAGCATATTTTTGGCTTCTTTATGCACTAAAGCCCGAAGTTCTTCTTTGCTGATTAAAATTTCAGTGATGGCCTTAGGATCATTATGCACTGTCTTTTGAGGTACAGGTGGTAAATCTCCACCGTCAGCAGAAAGCTCATCAATCAGCCCAGGATCCGTCAACTCATCAATACTTCTGTGTTTAATGCTTGTAGCATTGGAAGTCGATGAACTGTCGGAATGAGGATAGACAATATGGTTTCTGATACTGGTGTCCTCTTTGGCCATTTGTAAAAGCTCGGCCTCTTCTTCAAGGCTTGGAATGGCGGTGACTTCGGGAAGGATGTCATCTTTAGGATCAGGTTGATCATCCAGAGCTGAAGGAGGTGGAGTGAAATCCAAAGGCACTTCATCGTCTTGCACGTCACCCATCTCAAATTCAGAAGGTCCACTTTGAGCCCAACGGTCGTTAAGGTCTTCGTCGTAAGAGCCCGTGATATCCAAAGCTTGAAATCCATCAAGTCCTAAATCTTCACTTAAGGAGTCGTCGTCAAAGTCGGATTCCAAGGGAGCATCAAGGTCAGGATCGGTTTCACTTAAGTTCAATTCTAAATCCACATCGGTGACTTCAGGTTCAATGTCATCATGTAATGAACGAGAATGAAAACTTTCGTTCATGTCATCATTTAAGCTTGAATCCAAGGCTTGAGGGTCCAAGAAGTCATCAGAAGTCTCTTCTTCTGGGAGGTCCATAGGGAGATCGTCTTTAAATAAAAGATCCTCTGTGGGGTCCTTACGCTTGCGCATGGGAGCCGCTGCGGGTTCTGTCTTAGGTTGTGCAGCACTAGTGGGTCTTGTTGTATCTAAAATACGTGGAACAAGGCTTTGAATTTTGGATCGAAGCTGGTCATTGGAAAAGGGCTTTTCTAAACGGCCATCAGCACTGCACGCTAGATATTTGTCCTCGTCGATCTCCATAAAACTAGACCACATCAGGACCACAGGAACCACAGAAAGTTGTGGATGCTGTTTGATCTGAGCGCACACTTCATACCCATTCATTTTGGAAATGAGCACATCGGCAAAAATAATATCAGGCTGAAAGCTCTCAGCCACTTCAATCACATCAATGCCGTGTTGAACTGTTTTGATTTCTAAACCTAGATCCTTCAGGCTGATTTCAAACACCCTTTTGATCGTAGAACTTTCATCTGCTAATAAGACGCGTAAAGCCATAATCTAAGTTAATGATTATAAAAAAAAAGAGTCAAGACATAACAAAGTGTCAAGATATCATATAGACTGGGTTTTGTGATTAAACGTATTGATACCTACATTCTGACAAGCTTTTTGACCTATTTTGCGGTCTCTTTATGTGTGCTCTTAGTGCTGTTTTTATCTGTGGATTTGATGTCTAGTCTTAATAGATTCGAGGTGGGAGGAACTATCCTGCTTTCGTACTACATCAATTATTTACCTTGGATCGCTTATCATATGGCCCCCATTTCTGCTTTGTTAGCCATGGTTTTTTTGATGACAAGGCTAGTAAAGTCTAGTGAGCTGACCGCCCTCTTTGCCTCTGGTTACGGACTTTTTCGTATTATAGGGTCGGTCTTAGTTTTTTTAGTGTTTCTTACAGTAGGAATGTTTTGGTTTGGCGACCAAGTGATGCCAACAGCCATGGATAAGCGTTATTACATTTATTATGTCGAGATGAAAAAAGACCCTAATCGTTATTCTAAAACTCGTCAGAAGAACATCTGGTACAAAACTGAAGATGCCATCATTCATTTTAATGAAATTTTAAGCCCTAATAATGTGGCTGGGGTGCAGTTATTTTTTATTGATCCAGAAAGCTGGATGCTGCAAAGCCATTACGAAGCCAAAAATCTGACTCTCAAGGATGGGTTTTGGGTTCTGGCTGATGGGCAGAAATCGCAATACGACAAGACCTCAGAAAAGTTTCAGGTGAGCGATTTCAAAGAGGCTGTGCTGCCTGCAGTAACACAAGTCGAAGACATGCAAGTCAGTGGTGAAGCCACAGAAAACCTAAGTCTGAAGGACCTACGGCATCTGATTCGACAGAATGAACGCATTGGACTGCAAAACCATGACATTAAGGTGATCTATTGGAGCAAATTTTCTTTTGTCCTCACAGCCTTAATCCTCCCACTCCTAGGACTCTCCATGACTTCCGTAGATCGCAGAGGAGGCAACGCCTTTTTAGGAGCCTCCATCGGCGGCTTTATGGTTCTTGCTTATTGGATTTTATACAGCTCCACCTTGTCTATAGGAAAAGCCGGTTTCATCCCACCTTTTGCCGCCGCTTTTATGGTCCCTATGTTAGGCTTTATCTTAATAGCAGCGTTGATTCAAAGAGTCCTCAAGTGAGTCAAAAATAGTCTTGTCTGTAAAAACCCGCAATGCAGTGTTGCGCCTCCCGTTGGGTCTTTGGGGTTTGTTTTTGATTATATATACTCAAAATGCTCAGACAGTGACGTTTGGCATTCTTTTGCGTTCGCAAAAGAATGCCAAGCCGAACTCGCATTTCGACCATATATATAATCAAAAACAAACCCCAAAGACCCAACGGGAGGCTCGCGTGCGGGTTTTTAAAGACAAGACCCAGTTTTTTTGTTACAACAAAGCCTATGGCAGTATTAGAAGTATTATTATATCCAGATCCGCGTTTAAGAAGAAAAGCTAAACCTATTGAAGCAGTGACTCCTGAAATCCAAAAGATTGCTGAGGACATGCTTGAGACTATGTACCAGTATAAAGGTATTGGTCTTGCTGCTACACAAGTCGGTTTAGAAATTCGTATTTTAGTGATTGATACACGTCCTCGTGATGACAAAGATAGATATGAACAAGATGGAATGACTGAACTTGAAAAGCAAGTGGCTCAGCCTCTAGTCATTATCAATCCCGAGATTGTGGAACAAAAAGGCGAGTCTACATTTGATGAAGGTTGTTTAAGTATTCCTGGATATTTTGAAACTGTAAAACGCCCAGAATATGTCGAGATCAATGCCCTGAATGAGAAAGGGGAAAAGATCAATATCAAAACCGATGGGCTTTTAGCCACTTGTATTCAACATGAGATTGATCATTTGGATGGAAAGCTTTTTATTGATCGTTTAAGTGTGGTTCGTGCCACTCGTTTGAAAAATAAGATCAAAAAGAATGGTTATCCTGATCCTGATGAAGAGGCGGCAGAGGAAGCTGAAGCTTAGATGATCAGAACCGTTTTTTTTGGTACGCCTGAATTTGCTGTTCCCACTCTTGAAGCTTTAGTCGAAGACTCGCGGTTTGAGGTGGTGCATGTGATCAGCCAACCTGATCGCCCTGCGGGTCGAAAGATGCGGCTGACTCCGTCCATCGTCAAGGCCAGAGCGTTAGAGTTAGGGCTTCCTGTGACCACTCCTGAAAAGTGCAATACACCTGAATTTCTAGAATTTTTTAAAACTCTTAATGCTGATTTGGCTGTGGTTGTGGCTTTTGGTCAGATTTTGCCACAAAAACTGTTGGATGTTTTGGATCAGAAATTTGTAAACTTACATGGCTCTCTACTACCTAGATGGCGTGGAGCGGCTCCCATTCAGCGTTCGATCATGGCGGGGGATTTAAAAACGGGTGTGAGTCTGCAAGTCATGGTCAAAAAATTAGATGCAGGGGATGTGATCAGCGAAGTGGCCACTTTAATTGAACCTAATGAAAATGCCATCTCTTTACACGATCGTTTGTCCTTATTGGGGGCGCGGTTGGTGCAAGACACTTTACCGCAATACTGTGCGGGTGAGATCGCTCCCACGGCACAAGATGAGTCTTTGGTGACTTATGCGCATAAGATTGAAAAGTCAGAGTCTGAAATGGATTGGAATTTGCCAGCCAAACAGATTCATCAGAATTTAAGAGGATTGGCATTGGGCCCTGGAGCCTTTTGTATGTTTAAAGGAAAAAAGTTAAAAATTCATAAAGCTCTGGTGATTTCAGGAAATTCAGATCAGAAGCTAGGATGTATTTCGATGGTCGAAGCCCAGTCCTTCAGTGTTCAAACAGGGGAAGGGCAACTGCAAGTGCTTGAAGTTCAGCCCGAATCTAGATCCAAAATGGATGTAAAAGCCTTCATGTTAGGCAATCCTTTGGAATTAGGGCTGGCTTTAGCTTAATTAGCCGCATCTTGTATTCCCAAATAGAGGGTTCCTTCCTATAAGAGGCTATGAAACCTTTTTTAATTGCTCCCAGTATTTTGTCTTCAGACTTTTCCAAGTTAGGTGAAGAAGTTCAGAACGTTTTACATGCAGGTGCGGATTGGATTCATGTGGATGTGATGGATGGGCACTTTGTTCCTAATTTGACGATTGGGGCCCCTGTGGTCAAAAGTTTGCGCCCCACTACAGGTGCAATTTTAGATGTGCATTTGATGATTGAGACTCCAGAAAAGTATATTCCTGATTTTGTGAAAGCGGGTTCTGATTGTATTACCATTCATGTGGAAGCCACTAAAGATCCTGCAGCCGTGCTTAAGAGCATTAAAGAGCAAGGAGTCAAAGCGGGGATCACGCTTCGACCTAAAACCCCACTTTCAGATATAGTGCCCTTTTTGCCTTTAGTAGATTTAGTGTTAGTGATGACAGTCGAACCAGGATTTGGTGGACAAAGCTTTATGCAGGATCAAGTGGAAAAGATCAATAGGCTGGCAGAACTTCGCAACTCAAACTCTTGGACGTATTTGATAGAAGTGGATGGGGGAATCAACGACCAAACTGCTAAAGAGTGCACTCAGGCCGATGTGCTTGTGGCGGGGAACTTTATTTTTAAAGGGGATTATAAAAAAAATATCGCGGCGTTAAAGGCCATTTCTAGACACTAAAAGTGTCTAAATGAGATGCGTTTAGAAATTAGGTGCACCAAAAAAAGATGAGAAGTCTTTTCTGAAGAGTCACTACATTTAGAAAATAGTCATGTCTTCGGTAAAGATGAATGATTAGAAGTCATAGAGTCAGTGGTTGGCAAAAGCGAAGCAAAGAGAAAGTTTCTAAAATAAATGGGGGAATGATGGAAGTGTTAAAAATTGATGGTCATAGTTTAAACTATAAAGATGTTTGGAAGGTGTCGGAGGGTTTACTTAAAGTAGAGATCTCTGAATCTGCTAAGGCCGAAGTTTTAAAGTCCCGAGAATATTTAGAAAACCGTATGGCTGGTGGTGAAGTCATGTATGGGGTGAATACAGGTTTTGGTCATTTTTCTGATGTAAGAATCAGTGATGCGGATTTAGTTGAACTGCAAAAAAATTTGATACGTTCTCATTGTTGTGGTGTGGGGACTCCTTTTTCTAAAAAACAAAGCAGAGCTATTATGCTTTTAAGAGCCAACGCCTTAGTGCGTGGTCATAGTGGTATTCGTTTAGTGGTCATTGAAAAGATTCTTGAATTTTTAAATGCCGACATCATCCCCGTGATTCCTGAACAAGGCAGCGTGGGGGCCAGTGGAGACTTAGCTCCTTTATCTCATTTAGCTTTGGGGCTTATTGGTGAGGGCGAAGTATGGGATGAGGCAGGTCGTGACCCTTTAGATGTGCAAACCGTATTAAAACAAAAGGCAGTGACCCATCTTGAACTTAAAGCTAAAGAAGGGTTGTCTCTGATTAACGGATGCCAAGTGATGACGGCGGTGGGGCTTTTAGCTTTATATCAAATTGAACAATTATTAAAAGTAGCCGACATTGCGGGCTCACTTACCCTTGAAGCTTTAAGAGGTTCAAGAAATGCTTTTGATCCGCTTATTGCGGCCACTCGTCCTCATCCAGGTGAGGCGATCACCGCAAGTAATATAAGATACCTGCTTGGACCTACTTCAGAAATTGCACAAAGCCATGAGCAGTGCAACCGAGTGCAAGATGCCTATTCCTTAAGATGTATTCCTGCGGTGCATGGAGCTACTAAAGATACATTTAGAACAGCACTTAAAGTATTAGAAACAGAAGCGAACTCCAGTACGGATAATCCCCTAGTTTTTGCTGATAATAATAAAATTTTAAGCTGTGGAAACTTCCATGGTGAGCCCGTGGCCTTCCAATTAGATTTTATGGCTATTGCTTTAAGTGCTATGGCCAGTATGTCAGAGTGTCGAGTGGAAAAGCTCATCAATCCTGCTATGAGTGGTTTGCCTGCCTTCTTGGCTCCAGATGGTGGATTAAATAGCGGGATGATGATTGTGCAGGTGGCGTGTGCAGCACTAGTGAGTGAAAATAAAATTTTATCCCATCCTGCCTCAGTAGATAGTATTCCGACTTCTGCTGATAAAGAAGACCATGTGAGTATGGGAACCATCGCTTCTAGAAAACTACAAAAGGTCGTCAATAATGCCACACAGGTTTTGGCTATGGAGATTCTGTGTGCCTGTCAGGGACTGGATATGCTGGCTCCCTTAAAGCCAGAAGGTCTGATGGCTAAGGCTATGGATGTGGTTCGTAAAGAAGTCCCTTTTGCTGATAAAGATCGGGTGTTTGCCAAAGACATTCAGAAGATTCGTTGTATGATCCAAGACTTTAAAATTGTTGAAGCCGTAGATCAGGGGAACTTGAAAATTTAGAAAAGATCAGTGAAGTTGTGGATCTGGGCAACTTGAAAATTTAGAAGAGATCAGTCGGGCGTTTTCTTAAAAAGCGTTTACAAGAATGGGCCCGAGTCACATCTTTAGCATTTTTATAGGTGTCAGGATTGTGAAACAGGCGATGCAGCAACACATTGATCAGATACACATCTAATTCCTTTGGAGTGCGTAGGCGTAGGCGATACTTAGTGTTTTCTGTCATCTCCCCAAAGATGGACCGATTGATAAAGTTTTCGTCAATAGATCCAAAACGAGGATGACCATGCAGCTCAATCAGCTCCACCGTATTGATGTCGATGAAGTTTCGAATCTTAATAAAGTCATTGGGACCTTTGATTTCTGAAAGCAAGGGATCTGCCCCACGATGTTCCATTTCGTAGGAGCCCAAGTACTGCTTTAAGGGATCATAGGACAGATACACAAGCACTGTGGCTCCTGTTTGTAAGTTAAAAACTTGGATTTGTGCTGAATTGGGCCACAACCAAAATTTGGTGCCGTAGGAATTGGTCTGAGCGTACGACCATTGGCCTACAAAAAAACTAAAAAAGATTCCTAATAGAAAATATTTGAATTTATACAAAATACACCTATACAGAAAAAATAATTTATACAACGGCACCAATATAGAAAAATATTATGCAAACAGTACTAATTTAACCCAATCTCAAGAGTTTTTAAGTTTGCCACCATCAAGACAATATATTCAATAAAACTAACCAGTAAAAGCTCCAAGGGGTATCCTTGTAAATTCTTTATTAAGAGTGCCTGTGCCATCAGCCTCCTGGTCGCATATTTATTCTAAGCCAAATATCAATGTTATGCGAGCAGCTTGATGATGTCCAAGTCAACCACCAAGCCGCAATTTGTTCTATACTAAACATCAATGGCATGTGAGCCACCCGACAACGCTCAACTCAGCCACCAAGTCTCATATTTATTCTATGTCTCTGGTTACAGTGAAAACATAACAGTCGCAAATTATGCACGTGAGTCTGCCCACCTAGAGCCACAGGTTTGATATGATCTAAGTGTAAATTAGTAGTGGAATGACATCGAGTGCACTGGGCTTTATCTCTATGCCAAACATAGTGCTTTATCTTTTGCGAAATATATCTAGGATTTTTATTAAAATGATCTTTATAATGACAAGTTGATTGTTGCAAATCACCCTGAACGTTCAGGGTAGGAGGAGTTGTTTTTTTACAAGAGCTTGAACTTGTTTTATGAAGAATTAAATCAGTGTCGTGAGTCGTTGAACTCGAAATTGTAGATTGCTGATGAGAAACGCCTTCGGCGCTTCTTTTTTTGCCAAACTTCTTTTCTTGAAGTTTTTCAGAGGCAAGATCAGCTAGGGTTTCAATGAACTCTGCCATAGACATATTATAGGCTTTGGGTCCCAATAGAGATTTCAGGCTTTCTAGTTTTTGCTCTAAATGTTCTGACATGTTAAAGCTCACATGAGTATGTGTGGGACTGACTTGTTTTTGAGTTTCTTGGGGCAAGGGTTTTTGCGGGGAAAGCTTTAAAATTTCTTTTTGTCCCTCACGAACAGATTTATTGGCGAGTTTTTTAAGGACTAGAAGCTTTTCGGGTTTAGTAGAGATTTTGTTTTCATTAAAAAACCTTTGAGCTTGATTGATATTAGAAAGACTAAGTTCACCAGAGTTAATCTTTGGAGCCACTTCAGGTATTTGCTTTAAAAGTCTCATGGCTTGAATTCGTCTATAGGCTTGATCTGAAGAGTATTTAAGTTCCCTGCAAGCATAATCAAATAAGCTACTGCATTTATATTCCACAAAAAGTTTACGATGTTCTACTTCTTTAAGATGATACAGAATAGTTGTTAGGAGAGTTCTTTCTTCTGCAACTAGTTTTCTTAAATCAGAATTCAGTTGATCGTCAGTTAAGTGTTTTAAGTTCATGATTTGGTATCCAGGGTTAAATATATTTTTTGTGGTTAGTGAATGGGTTTTTTTCTATTTCTATTCAACACAGATATACCACGAGTTTTAAAAATGTAATTTTCTAAGATTTGAAGTGCAGTGTAAACACCATTATATAAGAGATACAAAGCCCTTCTAAAGAAGCTCCGAATGCTTGAGACAAAAGTTTTGGGATAACTAAATAGCAATTATTGTCGGAGGTTTTAGGGATCAAGAAAATGTGTCAAATTATTTTTGTAATTTTATATTTTGCGTCGGTACCTTATGAGATGTAATTATAACTCAAGTGGAGAAACTCTTAAAATAGAAATAATTTTGAAACAAAAGTGAGAACTAACATAGATGCTAACTTATGTTTAAATACGGACACAATTTTAAACATGACTACGAGTATTGGCGAGAAGTGATTTTGGCTTCCATTTTTTTTGCTCTGAACGTTAAGAACAGTTAAATGATTTAGACGCCTAAACGTTAAGAGCAATTAAATTATTTACGCACCTAAACGTTAAGAGCAGTTAAATTATTTGCGTATCTGAACGTTCAGGGTAGTTAAATTATCTACACAGTTGTTCGGGAGAGCAGCCCTCTTGATCGGGCTTTATATACCAACACTTGGGAAACGATACCTGCGTGTTCTTTTATCGATAGCTCCGCCCTCTCGGTCACGCTTTGTACACTCCTCGAAAATAAAGCTATTTTCACGGCATGAGACACTTTTTGTCACTTTTATATTTCTTTGGGCTTTCGGGTGCATGGATATTGAGTATGAGTTTTGCTTCCTGAACTGGTTTAAAGGAAATCAGATGATACGAATGAATGTTTTTTTTTCTTGTGTTTTTGCTTTCAGTACAGGTGTTTGCTACAGAATGTCCTAAGCAGACCGTAGAAGGACTCTATACGGGTTCAGAGCGCAAAGTTCGACAACTCACAATAGCTGGAGAAACAATATTCAGTTCATCTGATTGCAAACCTGTTATCCAAATCCATTCGACTGATCAATGGCAACAGTGCGAAGGTTGGCGAATCCGTATTTTGGGCTAAGAGCTTTTCAACAATGTTGCATGTTCAAATAAAATTGTTTTTGACGATCCAAATGGATTTTTAAAAAGCATACCCCATGGCAGCGAAGTCACGATGGATGTCAGCTGTTTGGAAATTATATCCATTAAGTAAATCATATCTCAAATTAAAGACAGAATTTAACTATAAAGTAATCCTTGGGCTTCCTTCGCAACCCTTGGATGCTGCTTATAGCTTAGCCAGAGGGGGTTCCCTTCAAACGCAACATAATATTTTGCGTCACACTTCACTTAATACCAACTGCGTTTTGAATTTCTGCCAGACTCAGCTTAAGCTGTGCGGGTTAAAATTTTATAAGGGGAGTAATTATGGCCGCAAGAACTGTGAAAGCACCAACGGGGACTCAATTGAATTGCAAAGGCTGGTTGCAAGAGGCCGCCTATCGCATGATCCAAAACAATCTTGATCCCATTGTGGCAGAAAAACCCGAAGACTTAATCGTTTATGGGGGCCTAGGTAAAGCTGCCCGTAACTGGGAGTCTTTTGATAAAATTTTAGCCAGCCTTAAAGACCTGGAAAATGACGAGACTTTATTGGTTCAATCTGGAAAGCCTATTGGAATTATCAAAACTCATTCTCATTCTCCACGAGTTTTGATTGCAAACTCTAACCTTGTTCCTAAGTGGGCCAACTGGGATGTGTTTAACGAGTTAGATCAAAAAGGCCTAATGATGTATGGTCAGATGACCGCAGGTTCATGGATTTATATTGGAACTCAAGGAATCATTCAGGGTACATACGAATCCTTTGTCGAAGCGGGCCGCAAATACTTTAACGGTAATCTTAAAGGGAAATGGATTTTAACCGCAGGGCTTGGTGGAATGGGGGGAGCACAACCTCTAGCGGGAGTCTTTGCAGGATGTAATGTTTTAGCCGTAGAGGTGGACCCTGAAAGAATTGAAAAAAGATTAAAAACAAAATATGTGGATGAAGTGGCCACCTCTTATGAGGATGCGAAAGCCAGAATTCAAAAGTATAACTCTGAAGGCAAAGCCGTCAGTGTGGCTCTGTGTGCAAATATGGCAGAGATTTTGCCAAAATTTATTGCAGATGGTTTTGTGCCAGACATTTTAACCGATCAAACTTCAGCTCACGATCCTTTAAATGGTTACATCCCTGTGGGTTACAACTTAAAACAGGCCGAAGACTTAAGAAAATCCGATCCTAAAAAATATGTGGAGCTTTCAAAAAAATCTATGGGTGAGCATGTAAAAGCCATGTTGAAACTCAAAGACATGGGAGCTGTGACGTTTGATTACGGTAATAACATTCGCGCCATGGCTCAAGATGTGGGAGTGGAAAATGCGTTTGATATTCCAGGTTTTGTACCTGAATTTATTCGTCCTTTATTCTGTAAGGGAAGTGGTCCATTCAGATGGGTGGCTCTTTCTGGAGACCCTCAAGATATTTACACCACAGATGAGGCCTTAAAAGAGCTGTTCCCTCATAAAACTCACCTTATCAATTGGTTGGAAAAAGCCAGAGAGCGCATTGCTTTTCAAGGTTTGCCAGCACGTATCTGTTGGTTGGAATATGGTGAACGAGAAAAAGCAGGTCTATTGTTTAACGAACTTGTACGCACTGGAAAGGTCAAGGCTCCTATTGTGATTGGGCGTGACCATTTGGACTGTGGTTCTGTGGCGTCCCCGAATCGTGAAACGGAAGCCATGAAAGATGGTTCGGATTGTGTTTCGGATTGGCCTTTATTAAATGCCATGGTGAATACCGCTTGCGGGGCTACGTGGGTGAGTTTGCATCATGGCGGGGGTGTGGGCCTTGGATACAGTCAACACGCAGGACAAGTGATTGTGGCAGATGGAACAGCACTTGCCGAAGAAAATCTAAAGAGAGTCTTAACAGCAGACCCTGCAATGGGTGTGTTCAGACATGTGGATGCAGGTTATGAAGATGCTGTGCAAGTGGCTAAAGAACGTGGCGTGAAGTCGCTTTGGATTTAAGAGGCGTTGGGCACGCTAGATTTAAAAAACATTGGATATGCGTTGTGCAACCATATTTAAAAAAATATTGAATATGCTTTGGGCTTAAGGAATATGAGATGGCATGAGGCGTGACGGACTTTGGATTTGAAATGTGCTTGGAAGATGCCGAGTTTCATGCGCTAAGAGGTGAATTTTTATGATGCAAGTGATTCGAGGAGCGGAGGAAGCTCTGACCCTTAAAGGTGTCGTGCAAAAAGACGGACGCCATGTAATTGAAAAGGACCTAGGCATTTTATCAAAACCCGTAGTGGTAAAAGATAAAAAACAACTGCTATTTGTCGGGACAGAAAAGACCTTTGATACCTATTACAAACAAAATAAAAAGCAATTCAAAGAATATGAGAAAAAGAAAAAGCTCAAAGAGATTCATTTAGATGGTGGAAGTTTACTACCTGGATTTGTTGAATCTCACACTCACAGCATTTTTGCAGGTAACAGACAGAATGAGTTTGAACTCAGAAATCAAGGTGTAAGTTATCAAGAGATTGCGGCTCAAGGCGGAGGCATTGCTTATTCTGTAAAACAAACCCGTGCGGCTTCTCAAGATGAATTGGAACAAACAGCCCAAACCCGAGCCAAACTGTTTAAGGCTCAGGGTGTGGTGCTGCTAGAAAGCAAAAGTGGTTATGGACTTGAACACAAAACGGAAGTGAAGTCTTTAAAAGCCATTCATAAAATGAAACTTAAGGGCATGAACATTGTGTCCACCTATTTGGGGTTGCATGGTGTACCTCAAGGTAAAGACAAGTCAGAATATTTACAAGAGTGCTTTACCAAAACTATTCCTTATCTGGCGCAAAACCACCTATGCCAAAGAGCCGACATCTTTGTGGAAAAAAATTATTTTGACACCCAAGATTTAGAAAAATTGGTTGAGGTTATTCGCCCTTATGGTTGGAG
The DNA here is from genome assembly GCA_023954155.1 of Pseudobdellovibrionaceae bacterium. Classification (NCBI taxonomy): domain Bacteria; kingdom Pseudomonadati; phylum Bdellovibrionota; class Bdellovibrionia; order Bdellovibrionales; family Pseudobdellovibrionaceae; species Pseudobdellovibrionaceae bacterium. The sequence continues at coordinate 72,598 of JAMLIO010000004.1, forward strand.
TTTTTGCGTTCATGCAGAACAGCTCAGTCATTCGGGAGGAATCCGTAAAGCTGTAGAACTCGGGGCACAGTCCGTCGAGCACTGCGTGGAAGCGTCAGAGGATGATATTAAAGCTCTGGTAAAAAGCTCCACAGTGGCTAATCTTTTACCTGCAGCCGATTTTTATTTGCGCATGAAGTATCCCCCAGCAAGAAAGATGTTAGATGCTGGGGTCAAGGTGGCTTTAGCCACAGATTTCAATCCTGGTACAAGTCCCACTCAGTCTTTGAATTTTGTAGGAGTGCTATCCCGTCTTGAAATGCAGATGAGCCGTGCCGAGGTGCTTGCGGCCTATACCTTTAACGCGGCTTCAGTACTTGGGAAACAGAAGCGATATGGAGCACTTATTGACGGATATTCCTCTGACATTCTTCACTCCGAATCCTCTTGGGCGGATTTGTTTTATCAAGTGGGTTCTTCTGATCAGTTGAATGTTTTGTAATCCGTCTTTTAGGGATTAGGTCTAACCTTAGGCATTATAATAAAAAAGGCCACACCCTGTTGGATGTGGCCCTAAAGAAAACATGTAATATTTAATGAAGTCAGTGTTTATTTATTCAGCAAAACTTATTTGCTCAGTTGGTTGTAAATGTCTTGAGGATCAACCAGTGGGGCTGAAGTGCTATAGCAACCGCCAACGTGTCCTGAAGAATGAATGGCGTCAAAGGGATAAATAAAGTCAGACATGCCATCGCTGCCTTGGTAGCTTAAAGTCAAAGTCACAATCACATCCCCATTGTCGTCAAGGACGCGGAACTCACTGCCTTGCATAGGATAGATGTACTCCTCACCATCAGTTGGATCTACATAAGGAACCGCAACAAACTGGGCCTGTGTCGCCAATGTTAAAACCATAAACTCTTCATTAAGTTCGTCGTACATGTCGACGCCTGTGTAGCTTACAACTTTAGTATCTGCATTGTAGACAATGGTGAAAAAGGGCTCAGTGAAAGAACACACAAGCACTTCTTCTTGGTTGGCTGCAAAAGCGGATGTGGCAAAACCAAATAAAACAACGAACGATAGAACTAATTTTTTCATACTTTCTCCCCTAAGAATGTTGTCTTTAAACGGCAAGAACGGCCTTAAAGATATGCCTCTAATGGCGAATATTGCTCTAGAAATCAATGAAAAACCCCCAGTGGCCCATCGCAGCCTCCGTCAACGCGCTCAAGCTGCATCTGAGTGTAGACAGACCCCATGTGTGCTGCCGCTTGAACGACTTGTTGGGATTCAAATCACTCTGAATGTTCAGGGTGGTTAGACTCAAATCCAACCCGCGTCCGTGCCAAAAGCCCATCTTTCACTCTGAACGTTCAGAGTGGTTTGGGCCTCAGCGAGTTTGTGGGTGAATAGAACCTTGGACGATAATCAGTACGTTCAGGGTTATTTGAGTCTCAGTGGGTAGATGATATCTAAGTCATTGAAATTGAGCGACAAATGGTGAAAAAATCTCAAAAAATCCAAAGCAGTATTGAAAACTAATAGACAGTGGTTATCAAAAAATATACAAGAAATGCTAACCGAATCCGCAGCTTTAGTGAGGGGTTAAAATTAGAGCGGTACAGGGTTTGGGGCGTTGGGTATATTCATGCTGTGTTTGATTTATGTTAAATCACAGGCTTTAATAAGTACCATTTAGTTTTAAGAGGTGGGGTTTGATTTTTAAAGCAATAAATTGTCACTCTTTCGGTTTTCTTACAAATATTAAAACCATAATATGTTATTGTCTGAATGGTTTTGCTCACATCAAAACAGTGTTGATATGTTTTACCGTTTTTTTAAGTCTCTGTGTGTCTTTGGCCCACGCTCAATCCGATGGACAAAATGCTTCAGATTCCGATGCCTTAGTGGAAACAGAACAAGTCATCTCTAGCCGTTTAAAGAAAATGGACATCGGTGGCCCTTCCCCAGAAGTGGTGATCTCTGGTGCTGATATTGCCAGAGCTGGTTATAACTCTATCTCTGATTTACTTCGTGATAACCCTATTTCTTCTTTTGGTGCAGCGAAAGAGACTTCGGGACTGGCTGCTCGTGCAGGGCTTGCCACAATCGACATCCGCGGTATGGGAGCTTCAAATACACTGGTGCTTTTAAATGGGATGCGTATGGCTCCCATTTCAGGCGGTGATACTGTGGATATGAACCGTATCCCTGTGTCCATCGTCAAAGAGATCCGTATCATCAAAGATGACCTTTCAAGTATTTACGGGTCTGACGCCATTGGTGGAGTTGTGGATGTGATCACTCACGATGCTTACAACCACCTTACAGTTTCGGGCGGAGTGACTGTTTCGGAATTAGGTGGGGGAAACAGATACGATTTTAATATTATTGGTGGATCAAGTTCAGCGACAACCAGTACGTTTTATTCACTTTCTCATCGTCAGAATAATGAGATCTTTGCTAACCAAAGAGAATGGAGTCGCGAAGGTGTGAGTACAACGGGTAGCCCAGGTTCATATATGAACGTGAATGACCCTGGAGTGTGGTACACTGATCCTAATTGTACAACGGTCATGGATGCTGGCCCGCAAGGAAATTTCTGTACCTTTAATTATGCAAGATACTCCACCACTTTGCCTAAACTGACTCAGACTGCGGCTTTTGCCCGTATGGAACATCGTTTATCTGATTTTATGACGTTCTACACTGAGGCTCTGTTTAATCGTAACCGTACAACGTATGTAATGGCTCCAGCTCCTGGGATTTTTAATATTCCAGGTGCAGTAGCGGATGGTTTTGGTTTACCCAACCACATTGCAGGCAGTGACATTCAGGTTCGGTATAGAATGTTGGAGCTTGGAAATCGTGTGGATGATCAAGAGAATAATTTTCTAGGTCTAACATCAGGTTTTAAATGGGATTTTCTTGATACATGGACGGCTAAACTGGCTGGAACCTATGGTAGAGAGAAAAATGATGCTGTTGGTGTAGGTAACGCTGTGGCGGCATCATTAGAACGTTTGATTCAAGATGGGAGCTTTAATCCTTTTGCACCTGCGGGTTCCAGAGGGGATGTGAGTTCTGCGGTTTATCAAACTTGGTCAAAACAGGTTTCAAATTTTTATATGGCTGACCTTCAGCTTGAAGGGGAAATTCTAGAAGTTGCAGGTAAGCCTGTGGTTTTAACTGTGGGTCAATCCTATATGGAGCGTGATTATGACAATCGTGTGGACGCTCTTTCTAAAAGACAAGAAACATTTACGGGTGCAGGATCTGACGGTTATGCAGAAAGAACTGTGCACAGTACGTACGGACAACTGACTGCTAAACCTTTCAGTCGATTGGATTTGTTTTTATCAGGCCGTTACGACAAATTTAGTGATTTCGGGGATACATTTAACCCTAAATTTGGTTTTAAATTCAGAATTGATGATGATCTGATGTTAAGAGGGACTGTGGGTACAGGTTATAAAGCGCCTGCTCTTGCGACCTTATACGCTTCACAATCTGAAAGTTATATTACGTTTGTGGATTGGTATGCCTGTGAACAAGAAAGAACTCTTGGTGGAGCAACTCCATCGTGCTCACCGCAGCAGTATAGAACTGTATATGGGGGAAATCCCAACTTAAAAGAGATCACCAGTTTTTCTTATAATACAGGCTTAGTTTATAATCCCAGTTCAAACTTTGATATCAACTTGGACTTTTGGTCGATTGTGATGAAGGGACTGTCTTGGGGCGCAAGTGGCGGAGCACTTGAGGATGTGACAAGGGCAGAGTTGGCAGGAATCACGCCTGATGCTTACGGAATCCACATGAATCGTACTGCGGGAGGGTACTTGGATGCTACAAATCCAATTATAGCTCCTAGTATGAATATTGGAGAAAGGAAAACAGCAGGTTTAGATTTAGAACTCAACTGGGCTTTGCCTGCACCTGTGGGAGTATTTAGGATTTCAGAAGTATTTTCGTATCGTCTATGGGATATTACAATCCCTTTCCCTGGTTTACCAGAACGTGATTACGTTAAAGAGCACTGGGTGAGCCGTTGGCGTAATCAGTTGCGCTTGGGTTATCAACTAGCAGGGCATGATTTTGGCTTTATTGTGGTTTCAACAGATAAGTACTTAAACGCTCTGCAATCAGGATATGTGGATGGGTTCCATCGTTTAGATTTTGCCTACAATTATTCAGGATTTGAAAATGCCAGTTTCACTTTAGGGGTTCAAAACTTGTTACGCTTAACACCTCCTCTTGATGAGACTGACCCAAACAATATGCTTAATGAGAGTCTGTACTCTCAGACAGGTCCTGTTGTTTATAGTAATTTTGTTTACCATTTTTAAGAAGATTTTTAAAACTTGTTAAGAGTTTAATAAAGGGATGAAAGATGAATTTAAAGGATAGTAGAAAAAATAAGCTGTGTGTTGCGATTTTGGCAATGCTTGTTGTGCTTCCCACTTTTGCCAGTACGGTGAAAAGTGTGACAGAAGAACAAGGAACTAACATTAAGGCAGCTAAGGATTCACAAAAGACAGTGAACGCCATATCAGATGAATCTCAGGCTCTAAGAAATGAATATCGTCAGATTTTACAGGCCATTGAAAACAACAAAACTTATAATCAACAGCTTCGTGACCTGATTGAATCACAAAAGATCGAGATGGCACAGATCGAAGAAGATATCGAAAAGATCAAAGACACCACTCGTAATATTACTCCTTTGATGACCAAGATGAAGGACTCTTTAGCAGAGTTTGTAAATCTTGATTTGCCATTTTTACAAGAAGAGCGTCAAAAGAGATTGAAAAATCTGGATGAGCTTTTTGTAAAATCAGGAGTGAGTGTTTCTGAAAAGTACAGAAAAGTTTTGGAAGCTTATTTGGTTGAAAGTGAATACGGTCAAACCTTAGAGGCTTACAAAGACAGTATGGATTTGGATGGGACTAAAGTGACTGTGGATTTTTTAAAGGTAGGTCGTATAGGTTTATACTATTTGACGAAAGACGGTAAAAAAGGAGGCGTTTGGAATCCTGAAAGCCAAAAATGGCTACCCCTCACCTCATCTCAGAGAAACCATGTCAAGGGTGCACTTAAAGTAGCTTTAAAGCAAACATCACCCAGCCTTCTTACATTACCTGTATACAAAACTTCGACCAAAGAGGTGGCTGTAGAAAGCATGTCTTTAACCCCTTCTTCACAGACTGAGGTGCAATAATGAAAACAGTATTTAGTTTTTTAACATTGATTTTTGTGGTTACTGGGTTTTCTTTCAGTGCTTGGTCGAATGAAAAGTTAGACTCTTTATTGCAAAAAGTTTTACAAGAAAGAAGTGAAGAATCACAGATTTGGAAAGAACGAGAAGCCGAGTTTTTAAAAGAAAAAAATCAACAAGCAGCTCTAGTGGCTAAAGCCAAAAAAGAACTTAAAGATATCGAAGCTGTTGGGAATCAACTCAGTAAAGTATATGAAACCAATGAAACTCAACTTCGCGAATTAGAAGAAAATAAAAGCACAGTTATGGGTGCGTTTGGTGAACTTTATGGTGTTGTACGTCAGATGTCTGGGGACTTTTTTACCCAAATTCAATACTCACCAACATCAGCACAGAAGCACGATCGTTTTAAGACGTTACAATCTCTAGCGCAAACCAAGACTCTTCCCAGTTACGACCAACTTGAAAGCTTTTGGTTTATTTTGCAAGAAGAGATGACGCTGCAAGCGCAGACCGCACAATTTACGGCACAAGTTACTGACGCCAAAGGTGTAGCTTCTCAGAAAGAACTTCAACGTGTCGGAGCCTTTAGTTTATTTACGGGCAAAAACTTCGTCAGCTATAATGGTCTTAATAATGTCATCGAAGTGTATCCAAGACAGCCAGAAGCCAGATACACAAGAAGTTTAAGTAAATTTGCTGATGCTAAAGCTGGTGATGTGGCTTTAGTTTCATTTGATCCAGCAAAAGGCGCTCTGCTTGAAACTTTGATTCAAGCCCCTAGTTTTTTGGAAAGAGTGGATCAGGGTGGGCTTATTGGTTACATTATTTTATTTATCTTAGCTTTTGGAATAGTCATTTCTGCTGAACGTCTGTATTTTTATCATCAACAAGAAAAAAAGATGAAGACTCAACTTGCTAATAAGAGTAACCCAGACTTGAGTACTCCTTTAGGTGTGCTTTTAGACTCGTTTAATACGTATAAAGATAAAGAGTCTGCGGATGTGATTTCTTTAAGACTTTCGGAAGTGATCTTGCATGAAATGCCAAGACTACAGCGTGGACTAAGCACAATTAAAACCTTTGTGGCGGTGGCACCGTTGTTAGGACTTTTGGGGACTGTGACAGGTATGATTGTCACTTTCCAATCTATCACAATGTTCGGCTCTGGTGACCCTAAGCTTATGGCGGGAGGTATTTCTCAGGCCTTGGTGACTACGGTTCAAGGTTTATCATGTGCGATCCCACTTTTGTTAATTTATAGTTATGTGAACGGCAAGTATCTAAATATTGTGACTTTTCTAAACGAACAACTTGCTGGAATGTTAGCAGAGAAGGAAAGCAAATAATGTATATGTTATCTGAAGCCTTTATTAGTATTTTTGAAAAGGGAGGACCTGTGCTTATGGTTATCTTTTTTCAATTTTTGCTATTATGGTATTTTGCTTCAGAAAAAATTTTATACTTTAAAGTCGGCTTTAAAAAAGACTTTGAAGAGTTTAAAAATAAACTGTCCAAGATCACAGCCCCTAATGAATTTTTATATGAGGCCAAAGTACAAAAAGAAACCTCACTGATTCAACAAAAGATCAAAAGGCATGTGTCTATTGTAAAGGTTCTGGTGATGGTGTGTCCTTTGTTAGGTCTATTGGGTACAGTGACGGGAATGATCTCGGTTTTTGATGTTCTATCTACTGTAGGCTCTGGTAATGCTAGAGCTATGGCCAGTGGGATTTCAAGAGCGACGATACCTACTATGGCGGGAATGATTGGAGCTTTGGGCGGATTATTTGTGATTAAAATTTTAAAAGATTATATTCGAGCAAGCACTTCGGATGTGACCGAGTACTTGCACAAAATGACTTTGGCGAAAAAGACAAAGGGTTAGATTATGGCCATTAAGTTTGATTTTATAAAAAATAGTGAAGCAGAAGAAGAGACAAACATTGATTTAACTCCCATGTTAGACATGGTATTTATTCTTTTGATCTTTTTTATTGTGTCCACATCTTTTGTGAAAGAGTCGGGGATTGAAGTGTCTAGGCCCTCTGCAAAGACAGCCCAGACCCAAGACAATGCCCATATTCTGATTGCGATCACCAGCAATGGCGAGGTTTGGATTCAGCAAAGACAAGTAGATTTGCGTGCAGTAAGGTCCAACGTCGAACGGTTACGTGCTGAGAGCCCCGAAGGTGGGGTTGTCATTCAGGCTGATAAAGGTTCAGACACCAATACCTTAATTGAGGTGATGGATCAGGTGAAGATGGCAGGAATTGAAGACATTTCTATTGCAGCTAAAAGACAAGAGTAGGTCAGACTTTGAATAAAAAGTGGAGTTTAAAAATCTTAAAAACATCGGCTTTAGTAATGGCACCCGTTATTACGGTAGCTTTGTTTGTACTCATGGGAGTTTTGATCTTTCAAGATCCTAATTTTCGTTTGGAAAAGACAAAACACACTCATATCAATTTCTTGCGATCTTACAAAGAGACCCAAGTTGAGGCTTTAGATCGTAAAAAACCAGAAAAACCTCAAGAACTTAATCAAGAGACCTTGGCCCCGCCTGTGTCAGTACAACAGACTCAACAAAGCCAAATGCCACAAAATTTTCAATCTTTTGAAACCTTTGACTCCACGGATTTTAGTGGCGGTGTTGCTGTGAGTGGTGTTGGTGGTGTGACAGGTGCAGGGGTGTCTACAGGTAACAGTGGTTTGACACCTTTAGTGCGTGTACAATGCGATCCTCCTCGCCAAGCTAAAATTGAAGGAATTAAGGGTTCTATCACGCTCAGATATAATGTGAATACCAATGGAATGGTGGAACATGTAGAAGTGGTGGATAGCAAACCCGCTCGAGTTTTTGATCAAAATTGCATCAGAGCCATGTTACAGTGGAGATACAAACCTAAAATGCTTGATGGAAAACCTATCGCAGTAAATGGGAATCAATTTACATTTACTTTCGATTACTCTAAGGAGACGAACTGATGAAAACTGCCTTAGTGTGTCTTCTTATTGTATTGGGTGCGAATCCCATTTGGGCGAATATAAAAGCACCAGGTGCCCAAGATCAAAGTGAAGGCCATGAGAGTGATCAGAGTCAAGAAAACGCTGTGAACCCACTTGCACCAGAAGGGTCACTTTCACAGGACAAAGACTCGCCGCAGACGAAGTCTGGTGCTAATAAAGAGTCTAAGTCTCTTACCGCAGAAGAGATTGTTAAGCATAAAGTTTCAGAAGATGAGAAGAAAAAAATTGCAGCTGAAGCTGAGGTGATTAAAGCCAGATGGAGTAAAAAGATGCCTAGAAGTGTATCTTTAGCCACCTCTAAAAGACAGCTTCGGGCACAAAAATATTTAGCTTCTAAAAATTATAAAGGAGCGATTTCAGTTTTAGACAAAGTGCTGTCGCGTTCCAGCACAGAAGATTATGAAAGAGCAAAAACATTAGTGCTGATGGCCCAAGCATATATGAGTGAGACTAAAAATGCCGAAGCAGAGGCCTCTGTGGTGGAAGCGATTCGACTTGAAAGCTTAGGATATCATGAGGCTTGTGATGCTTTGCTTTTTCTGGCTCAAATACAATTGATCACACGTAACTTTAAAGAGTCCCAAGTGAATGCTTTGAAGTACATCCATATTGCGCCTACAAAAGTCCCTGCTGCTTACATTATGTTAGGGACTATTCAGTATGAATTACAAGAGTTTCAAGATGCGCAAAAATCAGTAGAAACAGCTTTGTCACTGACTAAAGAACCGCAAGAGACATGGTTGTTTTTTGCTTCTGCAGTATTTGCAAAAAACAAAGCGTATCAGAAATCGGAAAACATTTTAAAAGGTCTTTTAGAAAAACGTCAGAATAATAAAAACTATTGGATGGCTTTAGTCGGAGTTTTATTTGAACAAGAAAAATTAGATGAGGCTCTGAGATATTATGAGTTGGCTGAAAAGTCAGGACTGATTAAGTCCACTGGTGAGATCAACAATCGAGCTTCGTTATTTGCGGGCCTAGAGATCCCTTATAAAGCGGCAGCCATCATCGAACATGGTTTAGACACTGGAAAGCTTGAAAAAAATCGCAGGAATTATGAAAACCTAGCCAACAACTGGTTTATGGCTAGAGAATATGAAAAGGCCATTGCAGCTTACCAAAAAGCCAGTGAAAAATCTGAAAATGGTGAAATTGATATTTTACTAGGGCAAGTCTACCTTGAAAAAGAAGACTGGACACAAGCGGAAAAATCTTTCAAAGCCGCTCTTAAAAAAGGCAAACTCAAACAACGTGAAGGTCACGCTCTGATTGGTCTAGGAATGGCCACTTACTTCCAAGACGATAAAGAAAGTGCGCTGAAGTACTTCAACCGCGCTGTAAACTACAAAGCCCAAAAAGAAGCCGCCTCAAAATGGCTAAGCTACCTAAAGTAAATATATAAATATTTACCGTTTAAAAGTGTTCTTGGATGAGGGATTGGATTTTTGAGCTTTGCCATTGGGTCGCCCCCTCCATTTTGAGAAGGATATTGCCTTGGGCGTCGACCAGTAGGTGAGAAGGTAGGACTTCTAGTTCAAACTTTTCTACAAAAATATTTTCAGGATCGAAAAATAAAGGAAACTTTAGGCCATAGTTTTTATACATTTCAGTGGCTTTAGTGGAGTCTGCCTCTTGATCACAATTCACACTGATGACTTCAAAGCCTTTGTCTTTCCATTTTTGGTGTAGCTTTTGGATTTCAGGAAATTCGGTTTTGCAGCTGGTGCACCAGGTGGCCCAGAAGCTGATCAGATTGACCTTTTTTAAATGAGGTTCAAAAGGTGTGGGACCGATGTTTTCGATCAGCTCATCTTTGGTCGTAATTTTGGTGATTTTGACCCGAAGTTGCGATTGATACCAAAGGTTTAGCACCACTATGCCGATAAGAAGTATAGCGACGAGTTTCATCCATAAAAAAGGCTGTTTCCAAGGAGAGGAATTTGGCATCTTTAAAACCTAGATCGAATGTGAAAGGAAGTCAAAGCACTCAAGTGCTAAGAGACCCGAATGACCCTCGTTTACAAGGTCAGCGCGGTCAATTGGTCATTGAGTATGTTTTGCTTCTTGCCATGGTGACCACCATTGGAATGCTTTTGATCACTTTAATGGTGGGCCGAGGTGGTGTGGGTCAGGGTGGAACTCCAGGACTGATTGTGCAGCAGTGGATGGCTCTTGTGAACGCTGTGGTCAGTGATATGCCTGACAACTAGTAGCTTGCCCAAAGGTGAGGCTCACGTTTAGATGGTGTTATGACACAAACACCAGATTCTACAAAAAAATATATTCTAGCTATTGACCAAGGGACAACGGGAACGACAGCTGTGATCTTTGATCAGCAAGGAAAAGCTGTGGCCAAGGGGTATGAAGAGATCCCGCAGCATTACCCCAAACCTGCATGGGTGGAGCATGACCCTGGGGACATTATGGCATCAGTAAAACGTTCCATATCTTCTGCCCTAGAGCAAGGTAGTGTGAACGCTAAACATGTGGCCGCTATTGGCATTACAAACCAAAGAGAGACCATTGTGGGATGGGACCCTACAACGGGAAAATCTAGACATCGTGCTATAGTTTGGCAGTGCCGTCGTACCTCTGAGTACACAGAGAAATTGAAGAAAAATAAAAAATTAGCCCAGAAGATTTTTAAAACTACAGGTTTGGTTCTAGATCCTTATTTTTCAAGTTCAAAGATCGCTTGGCTGATAAAAAATAAATTCATCACTAATAATGATATTGTAGGAACCATAGACAGTTATTTGGTGTGGCACCTGACTGGGGGACAGAAGCATGTCACCGATGTCAGTAATGCGTCTCGCACTCAGTTGATGTCACTTAAAACTTTAGAGTGGGATAAGGAGATGTTAAAAATCTTTAAAATCCCTCGTCAGATTCTGCCAGAGATATGCCCCTCTTCAGGCGTGTTAGGACATACGAAAGGTTTTGCTCCGTTGCCTGATGGGATTCCTATCTCGGGTCTGATTGGGGATCAGCAGTCCGCTCTTTTTGGTCAAGGTGCTTTTGCACAAGGAGATGCTAAGTGCACTTTTGGTACAGGAAGTTTTATCTTGATGAACATAGGTGACAAAATAAAATTCTCTGGCAAAAAACTTTTAACCACAGTGGCTTGGCAACTTGAAGGGCAAAAGCCAGTCTACGCTTTTGAAGGTGGGGCTTTTGTGTGTGGGGCTGCCGTTCAATTTTTGCGCGATCAACTGAAGTTCATCAAGTCTGCTAAAGATGTGGAAGACTGGGCTAAGAAGGCCAACCCAGAAAGTTGGGTGCAGTGTGTTCCTGCTTATTCTGGTTTAGGAGCCCCGTATTGGAATCCTGATGCGCGCGCCGCTTTTTTGGGAATGTCTAGAGGGGATGGAATTGCAGAACTGTGCTATGCCACCTTAGAGGGAATGGCTTTGCAAAATGCAGACATCATCACAGCTATGGAGTCTGATGCTAAATTCAGGTTGAAATCTTTAAATGTAGACGGGGGGGCCGCCAGCAACGATCTTTTACTGCAAATGCAGGCCGACGTTTTAGGAACGAAGGTTTTACGTCCCGCTTGGATTGAAAGCACCAGTCGTGGCGCTGCATTTTTAGCAGGTTATGGAGCAGGGCTTTGGTCGATTGCTGATATTAAAGGTATCATTGCAGGCGAGATGACAGAGTTTGCATCTCATAAAAACAAAAAATGGCGAACCCAAAGGCTAGGCGGGTGGGAGCAAGCTGTAAAATCAGTGCAGCTGTACTCTAAGTCTCGCGCTGGTTTAAAATGATACACTTTTGCAACATTTTAAAACTGGACTGAGGTGTCTTAACATGAGCTAAAGATATGTCTCAGTTCAGCCGATTTTCTTGACATGAGACGATCTATACTAATGATAGGACTATCTATGAAGAGTTACTTTTCAAGCTTTTTGGTTGTAATGTTGTGTTACGGTTTGGGGTTATATTCGCCTGCGGCTTCGGCAAAACCACAAGCGGCGGACTACGATGCTGTTCGTAAGTACGTTAACAGCAAAGAGAAAAAATCAATCAGACAGATGTTTGTCAAATTCGGTGATTCTCTGCCTAGCAAGATGGTGGAAGAGGCTTTGAAGTTATCTAAAGGCAAAGAAGCCTCAAATGTTTGGTTTGACGGTGTCAAGATGGGCCCTAATTACGTGTATATGCGTATAGGAAAAGTCAAATTATTTGCAAGAGCGGTGACAGATCCAAGCGGTCAAAGATATATCATGTTAAATAAAACCAAAATCACTCTTGACGATTATCGTGATATCAAAAATGTCCAAACTAAAATATTTATGGCTTATATGAACGAAGCCTTATCTAAGAAAGGTATTTTTTCATACCTATTCACCCCAGAAGTTTTTGCTGGGAGTGAAGAGCGTATAAGCGATGGTAGTGGTAAGCCGTTAGAGCCTGGTGCTGTAACTCCTATTGATGCCTGTGTTGAGGCGCAGAAGATCTTTATGGCCGAGATTGGTAAACCACCAAAAACTGCACAGGAAAAGCAACAGTGTAAAAAGGCCCTTGATGATGCGAAAACCGCTTGTTGTCATCAAGAGCAGTACAAGGATGGAGAGGTTTGTAAGCGAAATGCCTGTGATGATGATATGGCAGGAGCCGCCGCTGGTGGTGGAAACGGCTGGATGTGGCTGTTAGGTCTTGGTGCTGCGGCATTGTTATTATTCTTATTATTGAAGAAAGATAAAAAAGACAAACCTTCAAAACCACCTGTTGAGCCACCACCAGTTGATGACCCACCAGAAGATGATGATGGTGTGGGACGTGGACCGATCATGTGTCAAGGTCAACCTGGATGTGGTGGAAACACGACTTACCCTGAGCCGCCAAGCTACGGCAGTCCATCAGATTCTAGTGGAAGCAGCAGTAGCGACCCTTATCCTGACACGGGTTCTAACTCTAACCTTGGCAACTCTGACAACGAGACGGCCACAGGAGTAGGGCGTGAGAAGTCCCGCGCACGTGTGAAGACAAAATAGAAAACACACTCATGATTAAAAATTTAAAAGCCGTTGCTGAGACAACGGCTTTTTTTTTGTCTTGATGTCAGTCTTATGAATCGTGCTCAGACTTTAAATGTTATTACAGACATCATTGCAGAGTCATGTAAGGTCTTATGGGGAATGGTGTTGTTTGTGACTGCAATGTGGATGTTGCGATGAAAAACTAAAGTTTGAAAAGAAGATCGACACTAACACGCTTAACAGGCCTTTGGTCTAGGTTAAGTTGTGTATTTATATTGTGAAAAGCGATGGGTGGCTTTGGGTCAAAGTGGTTTGCATTGAGACGCAATAAAAAATGAAATCCGTCGATAATAATTAAGAATCCAATAGGGATTTTTAAATAATTTCATGTACAATGGGTGTTATGTTTAATTCAAAGCTTTTTAGATTTGTCAGTTTGAAATTTTCAACATTAAGCTTATGTGTTTGTGCCACCTCATCGGTTCATGCGCAAAGTTTGCAGGCTCCAGCCATTTGGTCGCAGCTCAAATACACTTTGCAAGCCAAACCTACTGAAGACAAAGCCACTCAAGAAGAAAGCTTAGCTTTTTTTGAACCTCGTAAAGAGCAGCTTTCGGATTACACTTATGGGGTTTTAGCATTTCAGCGTGGTGATCATGTTGAAGCCGAAAAGTTTTTAAATAAAAGTCTAGAAGTCAAAGAACTTGCCCCTTATGTGCATTTTTATCTGGGACAAATTTTAACAGCAAAAGGAGGCAGCGCTAAAGAAGCGTTGTCTCATTTTAATAAAGCTCTGGATTATAAACCCCAACAGGATTTGCAAAGACACATTCGATTTGAAATGGCAAAGACCTTAGTGGCTCATAACCGATTGACTGAGGCCAGAGCCCATTTAGAGGGTGTGCGTTCTTCTTTCCGCAAAACAGAGTTTTATCCAGATATCATGTGGAACTTGCTAGTCGTGGATCAAAGACTGCAAAAGAATTCTGTCTGTACATGGTTTAAAACCCTATTTCGCAGCTACCCTACATACAATTCAGAAACCACACTGTGGACAATGACAGATACGTCTTGGCAGGTGAGAGTTAAAGATAAAAAAATGAAGTTAGGTTGTAGCATTAAAGCTAGTGATCGAAGAGCCCATGTGCACCAACTGATCGCTTTAGGGCAGTACTCTAAATTGCAATACGAGTTGAATGATCCATCGCTCAACATTCCTGAACTAGAGCTGTTAGATCACAAAACCGAGTATGAGTTGCGCGCGGGTGACCCCGAGAAGGCGTTTAAGCTGCTTTCAGAAAAGTACAACAAGTTCCAAAATGATGACGACTTTCTTCAGCTTTACGGCAAGGCGGCTTCTAGATCTTTAAATCATGATGCGGCATTAAAAACCTATGATGAAAGAATCCGTTTGGCTAAGACGGCAACTCAAAAGGCTCAGACCGTTTTTAGAAAAGGGTTTTTAGAATATGAATTAGGAAAGTACGCCGAAGCTTATAATACGTTTATGGCTGTCCCACAAATTCATGCCAATAACATTTATCAAGGGGATGTGCTCTGGTATTTAGGTTGGACGTCTTATTTGCAAAAAAACCATGATCTTGCCATTAAACATTTTGAAGATTTATTAGAACATATCAACAAAAGACGTCGCCTTCGCAGTCGTGACAATTACAGCAAAGAAAGGGTGAAGTACTGGTTGGCCCATGCTTATCGTTTAAAAGGCGAGGACATGGTGGCCAATGCTCACTTTAGAGAAATCGTTGAGTCCCAAGATTTGGGTTACTATGCTTTTCTATCAGCTGCATTTTTAAACCGCACTAAAGGTAAAGCCAAGGTCAATAGTAATAAAAAAGTGGTGGCCAGTAAGACTTCGGATTTGTCTGATCCGTTATTACAGACTTTGCGTGTACCCTGGGCGGGTCCTTATCGTGTGCTGAATTCTGTGGAAGCTCCTAATCTTGTGACCACACCTGTTGCGGTGGAAGAAGTGGACCTGGATCTTAACTCGCAAAGCTTTGTCGACAGTGTGCAAGAAACTCTAGAGAAAAACATTCAGGATGATCGTCCACAAATGGTGTCAGCCACAATGTCACGAGCTGAACTGTTAAAAGTCTTTTCTGAAGAGAGATTCCAGCCTTATGCTGACCGTTTCCGTTTGTTGTCTATTTTGGGTTTTAGTAAAGAGGCGCGTTGGGAACTTTATGAATTGGAAAAGAAAGCACGAAGTAAGGAACAGAAAAAAGCGTTGGCCATTTTGTATTACCAAGTGGAAGACTCTCATCGTGCTTCTCGAATTCTAACCTTAGATTTCCAACAGGAAAGAATGAGTCCTGCAAGCTTTGAACATGATCCTTTTTATTTATGGTCTTCGACTTTTCCTCAACCTCATAAAAAGGTGGTCGAAGCTTCATCTATGCTCTTCCATGTGCCAGAAAATTTAGTTTACTCGATCATGCGTGCAGAAAGTTTTTACTCTCATCAGGCGATGTCAGGGGCTGGGGCGAGAGGGCTTCTGCAGTTGATGCCATTTACTGCTAACAGAGTGGCGGACCTTTTAGGAAAAGATGGTGTGCAGCCTGATGAACTGTTTGAGCCTTATATCAACATTCAATTAGGTGTGAGATATTTGAAACGTCTACTTAAGGCCTTTGACAATGACCAGATCTTAGCGATTGCAGGTTACAATGCAGGACCACATCGCGTGGAGTGGTGGGTGAGTCGCTTTGGGCACTTAAGACAAGATGAGTTTATTGAACATATTCTCTTCTTAGAAACGCGCAATTATGTGAAGAAAGTCATGCGTTACAACTGGATTTATGACCTCCTATATAACGCAGAACAGCCGATGAGCCTTGCAGATATTAAGAATCCTCTAGGCTTCCAGCTGACTCGGGTGCCCTCTATGACAGAGCAGTGGGACTCCACAGAATAACGCGCTGAATATCCATACCTCAGGCCGCAGATTGTAAATTCCTCCTCTAAAGGTGGAGGAATTATGCGATATGTGCTTCTTTTTTCGGCACTGCTTTTTGTGCTTTCGGGTTGCCAAAAAAAAATAGGAGCCAACAGTTACGGGTTAGATAAATCAGACACCTTACGCTTGATTCTATCCACAGAACCCCCCACCTTAGATTGGACCAAGTCTTCTGATACCACTTCCGCTTTTGTGCAAGAGAACATCATGGAAGGGCTCGTGGAGTTTGATTACACAAGTCCCACCCTAGAGCTTGAGCCTGCCTTAGCTGAATCTTGGACTTCTAATTCTGACAATACCCGTTGGACGTTTAAACTTCGCAAAGGTGTTCTTTGGAATGATGGTGTGCCTTTGACCATCCAACATGTTTTTGATGGGTGGAAGAGACTTTTAGACCCCGAGACCGCTTCTATATACTCTTACTTTTTATTCTCGATCAAAAATGCACAGCAGTACAATAGTGGTGAACTGAAAGATTTTTCTAAAGTGGGTGTAAAGATTGAAAGCGAAGACACGATTTCTGTAGAGTTAGGAGTTCCCACAAATTTTCCTTATTTACTGACCCATCACTCTACCTTTCCAGTGCGTTTAGATGTGATTGGTAAACATGGAGAGCGTTGGACTATACCCAGCAACATTGTCACTTTGGGTGCCTATAATTTAAAAATTTGGGATCATGACAAGGCTGTGGTTTTGGAAAGAAACGAAAAGTACTATGGTGAAAAGGCGATCATTAAAAACATTTTAGCTTATGTGATCGAGCAAGACGTTACAGCCCTAAATCTTTATGTATCTAAAGAGGTGGATGCGCTAAGAACCTTATCCTCTGCGGCTTTAAAGAAACTCAAAACATGGCCTGGATACTCGCAGGTTCCTATTCTTACAACGTATTACTATGGCTTTAATACGAAAAGACCTCCGACTGACAATGCAGATCTCAGACGTGCGATCATCTCAGCTGTAGATCGTAGTCAGATTACAAAAATGCTAGATGGAGGCCAAAGGCCCATTTCAGGTTGGATTCCTACGGGGATGTTTGGTTTTGATGATGAGGCAGGATTAAAATTTAATATTGAAAAAGCTTTAGAGTATTATCACAAAGCAGGATACAGTAAAGAAAACCCTGCTCCTCGAATTTCTCTGTCTTTTAACACCAATGAAGATCACAAAAGAGTGGCTGAAAATATTCAAGCCCAGTTAAAGAAGAACTTAAATCTGAGTGTTGAAATTAAGAACGAAGAGTGGAAAGTGTACTTGGGTACATTGCGTTCCAATCCTGCTAATTTCTATCGTATGGGATGGGTGGCCGACTATCCAGACCCTCATAATTTTTATGATCTGATGAATTCCAAGTCGGATAACAACTATACAGGTTGGAAGAGCACAGAATTTGATAAGTATTTGGACTTAGCTTTAAGGTCTAAGGACGAAGAGCAAAAGTTTAAATACTATCAAGGGGCAGGACAGTTGCTGTTAGTAGAGGGGGCTGCGGTTCTGCCTATCTATTCTGGCACACGTCATAATCTTGTAGACTCGAGAGTTTTAAATTTTCCAAGCAATGCTATGGACAGGTATCCGCTTAAGAAAGTTAGGTTAAAAGATGAATCTAAATAAAATAAGTTCTTTTATTGGAAGTCAATTTTTAAACATTTGGCTTGTATTTGTAATCGGGGTCATCATCACTCATTTGCTGGACTATATTATTCCCAGCTTTGTGATCTGGATGTTGGTGCTCAGTGCAGGCTTGGGATTTGCGATCTTTGTTGTGAAACAAGATTTGATTCTTTATACCTTAAAACGTCTTGGGGAAGCTCTGGTTGTTTTGTGGGTGATTGTCACTTTGACATTTTTGCTTCTTAGGGTGATCCCTGGTGGGCCATTTGATCAAGACAAAGCGCTACCACCAGAAATCAAGGCCAACATTGAAAAGAAATACAATTTAGATAAACCTCTTTTGCAGCAGTATGGAAGTTATCTGGGTGGACTTTTAAAAGGGGACATGGGTGAGAGTTATAAGTATCTGGGGCGTCCCGTTTCTGAAATTGTAAAAGATGGTTTACCAGGATCATTTGTTCTAGGGTTTTATGCTTTACTTATTGCCTTTGCGATAGGAATTCCTTTGGGCCTTTATGCAGCCGCAAGACATAACAGCTTTGCCGATAATGCGTCTATGGTGCTAGCGATCAGTGGGGTGAGTCTCCCCAACTTTTTGGTCGCGGCCATACTGGTGCAGCTCTTTGCCTTAAAGTGGGGGATTTTACCTACTTCGGGTTGGGGTTCTGTGTATTACTATATTTTACCCGTAGTCTGTTTGGGTGTACGTCCCATTGCTTTTATTGCGCGTTTAACTCGTTCAAGCGTGCTGGATGTGATTGGGTCTGACTACATCAGAACAGCAAGAGCAAAGGGCCTGTCAGAGCGAGTGGTGCTGTATAAACATGTGTTAAAAAATTCTTTGATTCCTGTTTTGACGTACTCTGGTCCTATGGTGGCTGCGATTTTAACAGGATCGTTTGTGATCGAAATCTTCTTTTCTATTCCTGGAATAGGGAAATATCTAGTTCAAGGGGTCACTAACAGGGACTACCCGTTGATTCTTGCTTTAACTTTATTGTATTCGGCGGTTCTTGTGATTGCCAATCTTATTGTCGATTTGCTGTACGCTTACTTTGATCCAAGGATTCGTTTAGGATGAAAAAATCAACTAATAGTTTATGGAATGATTCGTTTAAGAGGCTTAAGAAAAATAAAGGCGCCATGGTGTCTTTGTGGTTCATAATTTTTATTTGCCTTGTGGCTTTGTTTGCTAAATACATTGCTCCTTACTCTTTTGATGCTCAAAACATGGATGCGATTTATGAAGAACCTAATTCTACCTATTGGTTGGGTACGGATGGTTTGGGGCGTGACTTGTTATCACGCACCATTTATGGGGCAAGAATGTCTATGGCCGTGGGGATATTTACGGCACTCATCTCTATGATTTTTGGTACCATTTACGGTTGCATCTCGGGCTGGATGGGTGGCCGAGTGGATTCGGTGATGATGAGAACTGTGGATATTCTAATGTCGTTCCCTTCATTGATTCTTATGATTTTAGTCAAAGTGGTTTTTGATTCTGTACAAATCGTAGAAAATCCTGAACTTCGTGCACTGACTTCAATGCTTTTGGCTTTAAGTATTGTGGGTTGGGTGTCTCTAGCTAGGATTGTCAGAGGTCAAGTGTTACAGGTCAAAGAGCTGACCTACGTGGAAGCCGCAAGGGCCTTAGGAACTCCGAGTTGGAGAATTTTGATCAAGTATATTTTGCCTAATATTTTAGGTCCTATCATTGTGCTTTTGACGTTTCAAATTCCATCTAACATTTTATATGAATCATTTTTAAGTTTCATCGGCTTAGGTTTACAGCCCCCGTTTAGCAGTTGGGGAGTGTTGGTGAATGATGGGTACACGTCTTTTGTAGTATACCCTTATCTGATCTTTCCACCAGCAGTAGCCCTCTTTGTGACCATGCTAGCTTTTAACCTCTTTGGTGACGGCCTTAGAGACGCCTTCGACCCCAAGATGAAGAAATAAATTCCTTAGCTTTTTTTGTAGAAAGTTTGTAAGTAGATATCTCTATTGAGGCAGACACGCCCCTCCTGGGCTCTGCCAGCATTTGCCCTTTGGGCAAAGCGCGTCCCGCTTGCTGGAGGTCTGCCTCAATAGAGATATCTACTTACAAACTTTCTACAAAAAAAGCTAAGGAATTTATTTCTTCATCTTGGGGTCGAAGGCTTAGTTTTCTATGGTGAAGAGGTAGGCTTGGTCGAGTTCGACTTTTTGGGAGCCTGCGTAGAGTTCGCTCCAGAGACTGAATTGGATTTTGCCTCTTGTGATGACGTAAGGGGTGACTAGGATTTGGTGGGGCATGTTGGGGTCGGCCACTACTAGACGTTGGCTGGCGGAGTCTGCGCCTAAAATCAGAATGGCATGGCGAGAGTCTGTGAGGGAGGCATCCATAAACTTCACACTTCCTGCAACTAAGGCGTCACGGCTTTTAAGTAAGTAAAAGATATGGGTCGAGCTTTGGATGTCTAGGTTTCTGGCTTTAAGCCCCATTTCCTTAAGCATAAAACTACCTTCACTCATGTAGTATTGAATAAAAGTTCCTTCTCTAGGGTCCATATAAGGAAGTTCTTTAATGCTTAAAGTATAGTTAAAATATTTATCTAAAATACTTTTGACCAGTTGCGGAGAATTTTGGCTCCAATAGTCTGAAGGGGTTTTAGACATAAGGCTATCTTTGGCAATATAAGCATTAGCAAGACAAGTAGGACCACATAACCCGCCGCCTTCTTTAAGTAGTCCCATCTCCCCAAGTCTTGGGTCTGACTGATTAAGAAGCTTAGCCGTAGTGGCCAGATTTACAAACTCTTTGGCCCAATTGTTATTACCAAAATAGGTGCTTTGTAGAAGGGTTGAAGACGTAGAATAAAGATGCGCAGTAGGAACATTGTTTAAATACTTCTCACAGCGACCATATTGAGCCCATACAGAAGTATTCACTCCTATAAGCATCCAATAAAACGCAAAAAAAGAATAAAAAATATAACCCTTTATCACATTCTCAAACATAGCAAACCCTATGCCCACAAGACCGCCAGCAGAGTCCTCAGTTGCCCAAAATAGGGAGCACATTTAAAGTTAAGGTTCTTGCTTATAGATTTTAGATTACGCCTTCAATTCCAACGCAACAGAGCGGGTGCAAAGCGTCTTCGGCTTTCGTCATAACTTTTAGATTGAGAGAAACCCCTTTGGGGTCCCCCCTCAATCTAAAACCTATGCCGCAAGTCGGATACGCATTGCTCGCCTCTGAGGTTGAAATCGAAGGTGTAATCTAAAATCTATAAGCAAGAAACTTAACTTTAAATGTGCTCTCTATTTTGGGCTACGTTCTGCTTGCTAAGAGCATAAAAATTGGAGTTTCATTTTAAGATGTGAAGGCTAAGTTTTGCTTAAAATTTATCTAAGAGTTTTACATTTTTTCTTTAAAAAAGTGTCTCATTGTCTGTAAGGGGCGGTATAATTGAATTTAGTGGGATTTTGTGTCTCACTGTCTTAAGTTGAGAATTTTAAAAATCTCCTGTTTGTTCGTCTAGGATGGGCTTTCGTCGATAGTCTAGAAGGTGAGGCCTAATGTTTTATTAAGCGAGCCTAGGGACGGATCGCAAGGTATATTAAATACTGAAGCAATTTCTAAGGGAGTAGAAAATGAAAGAGAGTAGGTTTAAAAACGGTTTTAAAAATACATTACCAGCTCTAGTTTTTATTTTTGCCATGGGGTGTGGAGGTGGTAAGTCTTCCATTTCTGTTATGCCCTCTGCAGAAACCTTTGAACAGCATGATATTACAGATGTGGCTATTGATATTTTCTTTATGATAGATGACTCAGGTTCAATGGCTCCTGGACAAACTGCGATGCGTGACAACCTAAACCACTTTATTGAACTTTTTAATCAGAAAGGTTTTGATTTTAGAGTGGCTGTAGGGAAGACATCTGCTTATGGCCAAACTAACCCAGACTTCTTTGCACCAGGGCATGGCCGTCATATTTTAGGTTCTGTAGCGGCTCAAGCAGAAAGTTATGATTTGATCGATTTATTTGGGGAAACAGTCATTGGCGTAGGTGTAAGTGGTTCTGGCTCAGAAAGAGCATTAAGATCAGTACAAGATATACTTGATGAGCGAGCCTCTTCTCGTAATTTTCCAAGAGCAGGGGCCCATTTAGCTGTGATTTATATTGGTGATGAAAATGACCAATCAGGTGGAACAGTGCAAAGCTGGTATGATCAACTAGAGGCTTTGGTGAATGTTAGAGCTGCTTCTGGTTTTTCTACCCACGCTATTCAAGTGACGGGTCAACCTAATTGTACTGCGAGTTCGGGATACTATGGTGGAAGTTCAATCTATGGTACAATCCATAGTGCCGCTACAGCTGGAACAAGGATGTTTGAAATGGCAGACTTGTCATTTGGTGGGATGTCTTTAAGTATCTGTTCTAATTTTGCTAACTCTTTATCTGATCTTGGTGACGGTATTGCCTCTTTGGCTTCTGCATTTCCTCTTTCAGAAGTGTTAGATGCTAACGGAATTGCAACGTTAAAGGTTTATGTGGAAGGCTTAAACGGCAACAATCCTATTCCAAAAAGCTCCACAAATGGATACACCTACGATGCAGGAACTAATAGTATCATCTTCCATGGTTCTATGATTCCGCCTCAAAACGCCCTGATTGGTGTGAACTATACATGCTCAACCATAGGTTGTTTGTAATCTCAGTTTTAAAATGAAAGATAATAATCTTATACCTAAACTAGTGATGATGGCGGGGATATGAGAGCATCGGAAGTTCAGCATAATGTTTTAAAAATTACGGTAGCCTGTTTGCTAAGTGCATTGTGGGTCGGTTGTGGTGGTGGTAAAGCCAGAATCTCGGTTTTACCTTCTATAGATGAATTCCAACAGCATACAAATGCCGATGTAAAGATTGATATTTTATTTGTGATTGATGATTCAGGTTCTATGAAGCCTGTCCAAGATAATCTTCGTGATAATTTTGAAAGTTTTATTGGTGACTTTTATGATAAGGGTTTTGACTTCAGAGTGGCTGTAGCAAAAACTTCGGCTTATGGAACAGAGTCTGCTGCGCAAACTTCAGGAGGAAACTCTTACTATGAAGCGGGAAGAACAGTAAAGTACTTTAGATGTGGTTATGGCAATGATTGTGGGGCAGGAACTCAAAGTTATGGACAAGCATGTACAGGCACTTATAGTACAACACCCACAACGAATGGAAACGGAACTCCTGGGCCCACCACAGAACATATCTTATCTTCTTTCAATAATACACGATCTCATATGATTACAAAGTTTAAACGTAATGCGGATGTGGGGCTATGTGGTTCGGGTGATGAGCGAGCCTTTCAATCTGCAGAATCTGTTTTAAGAGCACACAATTCTAGTGGTATGGTGTCTACTGATCCTGACTTGGCCTTTCCAAGACCTGGAGCACACTTAGCGGTGATTCATGTAGGCGATGAGCCTGATGGAAAGTGGGATGCGGGCACTTCATCTAACGACGGTTTATCGGCGGGATCATTAAGAAGAGGTACATCGTCCAGCACTAATAATCTTACAGACTTACCGCGCGCCACTGCGGACCCTGTGGATGTTGAAGAACATAAATCAGTTGTAGAGGCCTATCTTGCCGCTTTAGAAGCCCATGAGCCTTCTGCAGAAGTGTCTGTTCATGCCATTCAAAATTTAACGGCTTCTGGTTCAGGAGGCGGTTGTGACCCTGCTTCACAAATTGGTTGGCCTCAACTTTATATGGCAAGTATAGCTAATGGATTTGAGATCAGTATCTGTAATGATTTTGCCACACCACTGGGACAATTGAGTGATCATATTTCTTCTTTGGCTTCAAGTTTTGAATTGAGCGAACAGTTAGACTCCAACGGAGATGATACTCTGAAAGTTTATGTGCAGGGTTTAAATGGTAACAACCCTTTGCCTCGCAATACAACCAATGGTTTTCAGTATGATATACTTACAAACAAAGTTACATTTTACGGAAGTATGGTGCCACCTCAAGGCGCTTTAATCGGTGTGACCTATACGTGCGCCACATTTGATTGTAACTAAAATATAATTATAAAACCTTAAAGACTCAAACAAGAAGTTCGGCGATGGTCACACCATCGCTTTCGTTGTAAGCTCGGCCTGAGAGCCAACCTTTAACAAAGGTATTACGAGACAAATAGGTACGCACGGACTTTTTAAGTCGGTCTTGTGTGCCGTGACCATGAATGATTTTAAGTTTTAAAAGTTGATGAGATACAGCGCGATCCAATTCTTCTTCTAAAATATCTAAAGCCTCATCAATGGTCTTGCCTCGTAAGTCGACCGTGCGCTCTGTTTCTAGGGTCTCTTTGCGGCTGTACGACACCCGAGCCCCTGCTCCTTGTAAAGAGGTTTTTTGTGAGGGGCTACTACTTCCACCAGAGCCTAAAACAATATCTGAAATAGGAACTTGAATGTGCATGGATTGCGACAAAACAGGAACCTCTTGTTTCGAGTTAGGTTTACCCTGAACGATGGCTTGTTTTTTTAAACTTTTAACAAACACAGATGTTCCTGGTGGACATTTCTTTTCAAAGTTTTCAGGTGTAAGGCCACTGTCTTCAGGTGTGGGAGAGGAGTACTTTACCACATTAGGCAAAGTGCTTTTCAGTTTTTCAAGATTTTTAATATTGTCAAATTTGGATTTGATCTCATCAAACTTGATAAGGTCTTCGAGTTGCTTCTGATACTCGTTTAAGTTGTCTTTAAAGAAAGTTTTTTTATCGCTTTCAAACTCTTGCCTAGCACGCTGAAGCCTGTCTTCGGTTTGCTTTACCTCTTGCAGTTTGTGTTTGTATTCGGCTTGCAGTTCTATAAGTTGGGCCTTGGTGTTTTCAATCTCTTCAAGGCCAGAGAACTTTTTTTGAGCTTCGGGTGTCAGGTAACCTGTAGCCCTTTGAATGATATGCTCAGATACTCCGTATCTCTTAGCTGTGGGAATAGCTAAAGATTCTCCTGCAAGCCCCATCACAAAACGAAAAGTGGGTTGAGACTTGTGCGGATCGTACTGCATGCTTCCATTGATCACGCCTTCCTGCCAGTGGGATCTTAAGGGAGCTAAGTGACTGGTGATCACACCAAACACTTCATTCTGACGATACTCCTCAATAAAGGCGCGCGCTAAGGCCGCACCTTCTTGCGCCTCGGTCGCTCCACAAATCTCATCAATCAATAAGAGTTGGTCTGGGCCCTTTAAAGAGGTGGCGTGATTGAGTTTTTTTAAATGGCCACCAAAGGAACTTAAACTGGCTTCGATGTCCTGTTCGTCGCCAATGGAGATAAAGATATTGTTAAAGAAAGGGATGATGGCTGTGCCTTGTGTGCACACAGGCCAACCCCAGCGCGCCATCTCGCAGGCCAGCCCAATGCTTTTAAGCAAAACTGTTTTTCCCCCAGCATTGGGTCCAGATAAAATTAAAATACGGTGACGAGTGTTCAGTTCCACACCGTTTGCGACCACATTGGGGCTTTCAATGACTAAAAGAGGGTTGCGGCACTCAGGTAAAAATAATTCGGTGTTATTTTCAGACCACTTAAACTCTTTAAGTTCGGCTTTGGCAGCAAACAGAGCAATGGCATGCAGGCCATCAAGTTCTTGTAACAAAAGATAAGAGGCGTGAATGGACTTGAACTCGCGGTGAATATGTTCGCTAAGTTCTTTGAGGATGCGTTCAATCTCGGCTTGAATTTTAAGTTCCACCTCTGAGATTTTATTATTCACAGGGATCGCCGTTTGGGGCTCCATAAATACGGTCTGTTTGCTTTGGCTGGAGTCATGGATGATGCCACCAAAATCATGTCGCATGCCACTGATCACAGGCAAGACCCATCGGCCCTCTCGAGTGGTGACAAAGCGATCTTGCAAGATACCCTCAAGGTCTTGATCTTTGACGATCTTATTTAAAATATTTTTGACTTGGCTCTGTAAAGATTTTTTCTCATTAAAAAGTTTAAATAAGGTTTCACTTGCATCAGAACGAATTTCGCCATTCTCTGATAGGACGATGTTGATATAGGTGAGCAAAGAATCAGGGTTGAGCAACTGGCTCTGGAGTGCAGTGAAGTAGGGAAGATGTTCAACCTGTGGGAGTTGTTCGTGAATATCGGTGAGGTCTTCAAGAAAAAGTCGTAAGTCCTTTAAGTCTAAAAGATTTAAAACCTGGTTTTTTTCTACACGTCTTAGCCAAGTTTGCACCAGATCAAGACCGTGTAAGCGCAAAGTCAACGAGGCGCCCTCTACCGTAGCTATAAATTGCAAAATCTCTTGTTGTCTTTGTGATGCGGCCTCTTTGGTGTCAAAGGCCTTTTGTGAGCCAAGCCAGTCCTTACCTCTGTCGGTAAGACATTGGGATTCAATATGTAAAAGCAGTTCCTGCCAATCAAGTTCGTTCATAATAATATTTTAGCCATCCATAAACCACAAAAACAAAAGTAGTGAAAAGTAGCAAGATCCAGTGTGCATACCAACCCCACACTTGAAAAGCCGTGGGTTTGCGGTCTTTATGATAGGGCACCTTTAAAACCTCAGCCCACTCTGATCCTAAGGTGGAAAGCTCAAGCACTTCTCCTGTTTCAAGCACGGCAGTGGTGTAGCCCGTATTTGTGGACCGTAAAAGCGGGATGCGATTTTCAATGGCTCTTCCTGCGGCGATGTAAAGGTGCTGCCAGGGCTCAAAGGTCTTCCCATACCAAGAGTCATTAGTTAAATTCACAAAAAAATCAGCGCCGTCAAGAGCCAGTTTGCGAGCAAAGTTAGGGAATAAAGCTTCATAGCATATCAGTGGGCCGATGACATACTCATCTAGCTTTCGCACTTCAGGGCCTGGTCCTTGTTGGAAGTCTGACACCATGGGAGCGAGTTTTTTAAGCCATGGAAACCACTCTGCCCCAGGCAGGTACTCTCCAAAGGCAAGCAGAATGCTTTTGTGTGTGGGAGCATCGGTCAGATGACCCTCGCGGCTCACATACAGCATGGCATTTGAAGGGCGGTCATAGCCAGGAGTGTAGTCGTAAAAACCTGTGATAAAGCTGGCAGAATAACGTTGAGCCATGTCGTAAAGCTCAGCATTTTGAACTGAAAAATTGTCTTTATCCACGTAGCTGGGATAGGCGGTTTCGGGCCAGATGATCATATCTGGTTTGACGACAGACTTGTCTAAAGCGGTCTCAGTCATATTTAAAAACTTGTTCACCACCACTTCGCGATAACGGTTTTGGTGAAGGGCATACTGTTTTTCTAAATTGCCGATGTTGGCCTGAACAAAGAGAACATTGATGCTATGGCTGGTTTGCGAAATATTAAACTGATGGAAAAACCCAAGAGTGTTGATGGAGGCAAAGGCCAGCAAAAAAGCTCCTAACCATACCTGGTAGTTCTTTTTGTAAAAAGCCATAAAAATTAAGAAGTTAAGGCCAATAGTTAAAGTGGAAATTCCGTCTATGCCCACCACATCAGCCAGTTGGACGCCAGGAAGATGACCAAATAGCCATGGGTGCCCATAATTCCATGGGAAGAGCGTGGGGAAGAAATAAGCAAAGCAAGCGGTCACAAGAGGTAAAAGGATCAGTTTAAAATGGCCACGGGTTTTGTAAGTCAAAAACTTCCAGACAAGACCCGCAAGGGCAAAGTGAATGTTAGCAAAGATGCAAAAAAGCAAAAGCACAAGTAGGGAGACGGCCCAAGGCAGATGGCCGAATTCGTGGGCTGTGTATGCGATCCAGTGAAAACCGATCAAAGTTCCGATAAAGAAACAGAGGCTTGTGCCCCAGAATAATTTTTTTGCAGGGGCCTGAATCCAGAATAGCCAGAGCGGCACAAGACAGAAGAATAAGGCCCATGGTGGAAAAGGGACGTAACTGGTGCCATGAAAAAAACCAGCAAGGATAGGCAGGCTATAAGGTTTGAGTCTTTCGATCACTTTCATGAAGAGCATTGTCGCACAAAGAGCATGTTAGGCCAACACCGAGCGAGTCAGTTTAGGGTTTGAGAGTGGAGTTGGCCTAAGACAAAAAATAAAGTCCCATGAGATTTTTAGCTTGAGACTGGGGCAGAGTTTGGTAGCCTATAACTATATATAGTCGACGTCGTCTATATATGGGAGAGGAGAAGGCATTGGAACCAAAGTATCATGGAATGGATCCGAATGGAGATCAAAAGACCACTACGAACTCAGCACATAATGGTGTTGAACAAGTTGTGGAGATGCACCTTCGTTGCCCCACTTGTTTTAAGCTTTATGCTGTGGATGCAAAAACTATTTATGTTCCCAAGCCTGAATTTCAATGCACCCAATGTGAACAAAAGTTTTGGGTGAACTTTCCTGAAGCCCTAGAGTTTTCTGAAGTGGTGGCCTTCCCTGTGGAATGGAGTGAGAACTACAATGTTTCAGCCACTGCTGATGAGATGGCAGAACTGGCCTTAGCAGAAGAACTAGAATCTAACTTGCTATCAAAGATGTCCTTTGAAACAGAAAAATTAAAATTAGATTATCAAGAGGCAAGTGAAGACGAAAACTCAGAGCGCAGTGCTTTGAAGTTTGGGATTGAATATGAAAAAAGCGTTAAAGGACCTGTGAGACCACAAGACTTAGACTTTGTTGAAGAAGAATATTTAAATACACCCGAGGTCGGTAGCGTTCAATGGTTGATTGATCGTGAGTGGGAAAAAGTGATCAATCATTATGACGTAAAAGCCTTTCACGATGGCTTTATTTCAGAGGGCAAAAAACTCAATGCCCTAGAATTAGTCTACGAAAAATACAAAAACATCAAAGAAGCAAACTCTTTTGATCCTGTCGCAAAAGCAAGATTCAAACAAGTCGAGCGCATGGTACAAAGGTACGCCACAAGCAGCAACAGCATAGACAAACCTATATCAACATCACCTACACAAAGGGGTCTAAAATCCTACTATAAATATTTACCATGGATATCCCTAGGTGTGGCAGGAATCCTAGTTGCGGCAGGCTTCAGCCACGAAAGCTTAAATCATTTAGCAGGCTTGGGCTTCGCTCTGATCTTTCTTACTGGCGCCCTCTCATTACTCAAAGAATCCGACCTCTAACACACACAAAAAAATTACAACTGAGTTCTCTTTTTGCGGGAGCTTTTTCCTAATTCATTTTAGAGTTTTGGATTATACCTTAGATTGCAACCTCCAGAGGCGAGCAATGCGTATCCGACACGCGTTGGCCTGTGGGGCCGTTAGGTCCCAGAGGGTGACGCGTGCCGAAGACGCTTTGCACCCGCTCTCTGCTGCGTTGGAAGCTAAGGTATAACTCAAACTCTAAAATGAATTAGGAAAAAGCTCCCGCAAAAAGAGAGCGTCTCATGTTGATACGCTTTTTTATCTGTTGTGAAAAAAAGAGGAGGTTTGAGATTCCTATGGGTGGTTTGTGTAACTTTTAAACAGGCTTTCAGGCTCTGTTCAAAAACAGACGAAAGTCTCAAACTAAGTCTAGTGATTTCAGGACTTTATGCCGATAGGCTTGGCATCACGTTTGCTTAAGTAAAAGTAGGCGGGGGTATTAAGATGTTAAAGCAATTGAGCTTCAGAAAGTATTCACTATTGCTCTTATCGGTTTACTTTTTAGGCGATCATATTTCAAGTCAAAGAATCAGCTCTTTAAATGAGCACGACCTTAGTCAAGCGACTGGGGCCTCTGTAGTTGCTGCACCAACAGGTATCAGAAGTACAGTTTTGACCGATGCTAACATTGCCCCTAAAAAATCTAGTAAAAAAGAGATCAATGTTCTTTTGAACGACCCTGCGATGCCTCACACTTGGGGTTTAAAACAAACAGATGTACAAAAAGCGTGGAAGATTTCACAGGGCAGTAAGAAAGTTGTAGTTGCTGTGATTGATACAGGCGTGGATATTAAACAAGAAGACATTAAAAATAACTTATGGATCAATCCCAACCCTACTAAGGGTGACCTGCATGGATGGAATTTTGTGAATGACAATAATGATCTTTCTGACAACCACGGACATGGAACGCATATCGCAGGTATTATTGGGGCTGAAGGTGGTAATGGTAAGGGGATCAGTGGAGTGTCTCCACAAGTGAGCCTTATGATCTTAAAGTATTACGATCCTAATAGTCGTGGTTCAGACAACTTAAAAAATACGATTCGTGCGATTCACTACGCTATTGATAATGGGGCGCACATTATTAACTATTCGGGTGGTGGTTTAGATTACAGCGAAGAAGAAAAAGCCGCCATTGAAAGAGCAAGACGTCGTGGAATTTTATTTGTTGCAGCTGCGGGTAATGAAAGATCAAATTCAGATATCAAGAAGTATTATCCTGCGGACTATGATTTAGATAATATCATCTCTGTTACTGCTTTAGATCAAAAGCAACAGATTTTACCTTCAAGTAACTATGGTGTGCAAACGGTGCATATCGCAGCTCCTGGAAACAATATTTACTCAACACTTCCTAATAACCGCTATGGATATATGACGGGAACATCACAGGCCACAGCCTTTGTGAGTGGTGTGGCGGCTTTGATTTTAGCTCATCATCAAGATTTAAAACCTTATCAAATTGGCGCTTATCTTAAGAACACAGGAGATTTGATTGATGGTTTGAAGGACAAGACTGCCACAAGTCGTAAAATCAACTCTTATCGTGCTCTTTCAATTTTAGGGCAGGGTATGGGTGCCACAGGTGTGATTGCGACAAACTCTTCAAATCTCAATACAACTTTTAATCCTAGTAGCCAGCAGCAAGCTAGACAGGCTCGTCGTGAATCTCAAAAAGAAGGTTCACTAGAAAGTTTTGCAAATAGCTTGTTACAAAAAATTCAGTAGGATTTTTTGTTTTATAATCCTGCGGGGAACCACTCTCCGATAGGATTGTTGTTAAGATAGCTGTAAATAATAAAATTTCTTAAAACTAGTTTGTTATAGTTGCGGGTTTCTTTATAAGGAATCTCTTCGATGAATTCAAGCCAATTGCCTTTAAATCTAGTTTTAAACCAAACTTGGGCCTTCTTTTCGTCAGCATTATAACCTGATAGTGCCATAACCAATGATTGGGAATTGCGATTGTATAGACTTCTGAGGTGAAAGCTTCCTAATTGGATGTTCTTTTCTGGTTGGTAAAGATCTAAAGAGTTTTTGTACTCCACGCCCACCTTAGGAGCGATCTCTTTTGCTAGTGAGGGCAGAAGCTGCATTAAACCTCTGGCATCAGCCCAACTTTTGGCAATGGGGTTAAAGACAGATTCTTGGCGAATAATAGAAAAGACAAGCTCGGCAGGAACTTGATACTTTTGTGCCGATTGAGTGACTAGAGTTTTGTAAGGTGTAGGAAAGAGATCGGCACAAGGTGAATCCTTTGCCATACAAAGTTCGGGTTTAAGTTTGATGTCCAAAAATAAATTGTGAGTGTCTCCATTTCGGGCCAGCAAACGTTTAACAAATAAACGTTCGGCTTTGCTAATTTTATTTTTGTACTGTTTGTAATAACTTTTTAAATAGGCTTGAGTAGCGACCACAGAAACTTCGTGGAGCTGTTTATAAAGGGTGAAGTTTAAACTGGCTGGGCGTTTTTTATAAGCCGCAGATTCTAGGTTTTCAAGTTGTGAAGAGGGAAAATCAATATTGCGGTGTTTTCTTACAAGGGCTGCATAAAAAGAAAGAGGATAGCGCTTTAAAAGTAGATCTTCGATGCCAGCGATTTCTTTTTTAATGTCCTCAGTCTGCTCCTTTTTTTGTAGCATTTCTTTGAGCCAATAATACAGACGAGACCTGCTGTCCTCGGGGTCGTTCACTTTAATGGCGTCACGCAAGGCTTGTTCGGCGATATCGAGCTTGTTGCTTTTATAGTTGTCCCAAAACTTTTGCCAATGCAAAGTTAAAAGGTCATCTAAGTTTAAAGATTTCTCTGCTAAAGCTAAATCAATGTACTTTAGCGACTCAGTAAGGTTGGAGCGCTCTTCAAATAGACGAGCCTTAATCCAATATGCAGTTTGCAATGAGATGTGAGGTTTAAGTATTGGGATCAGCTCATCTAGGGTCTTTTCGGCACTTGAAAGTGACTGATAGGTCCATAAGGTTCTGACATGGGCGATACCTATGCGGTTCATCTGTGTGGCTGTGATATTTTTTTTCTTAAATTGCTCAAGGGCAAAGTTATAATGTCGGTCAGAGGCTTTGATAAAGACCTTACCGCGCTCTTTAAGTTTATGGGTGAGAACAATTTGATTTAAGGCGCGTAATTTGCCCTCAACATCATTAGAACATTTAAAGTTGGCATCGAATAATTTTAAACTCAACTCAAACTTTCTGAATTCACGAAATTTTTGTGCACGCTCAAAGTTGGGGCGGCAGTCTTCGAGGTTGATCTTTTCGTTTGTAAGTTCATAAAGAGCTTTTTGTGCCTCTTCATTAGAGATGTTCATACTGGTTTGAGTTTCAATGATTTTATCTAAAAGGCTTTTTTGTAAGGGAGCAAAGTCGGCTTTATCAAAAAGTTTATAAAGAATTTTAATCTTGTGGTCTGAATTGGAAATACTATCTACAAAACTTAAATCTGTCTGTAAAATATCAAGAATATAACTTTCAACCCAGGGGTAATCAGACATCAGCTCAAGTAAGGAACTGATATCATTGTTTTGAATAGCTGAGATCAATGGAGAGTAGTCGGTGATTTTTTTGGTGTGAGAGGAGCTAGCTTGTGAAGCCAAAGGAATAAAAAGGGAAGATAAGAAGATAGCCGTCGATAAAAGAGGTGCGACATACGAATTAAAATAGGAATGAAAAAAAACCTTTTGCATCCATATATTATGACTTTTTTCGCACCAATGTCCACGACACTCCGGTCACAACTAAAAAGGCCCCGACCCATCCTATCCAACTGGTGTTCTCTCGAGGCATCCAAGAAATATTGAGCAAATTTCCAAGATAGATCAGGCCCAAAGTCCCGAGAGGATTGACCGTAATAATAAGACTGACACGGCTTGCGGGAGCACGCTTAAGTGCCTCTGCCAGACACCCATAACCCACAAGGGTATTTAAACCCAAAAGGACTAAGATGAACCACTCCCATGCGCCTAAACTGAGAGTTTGTTTTAGGTCGGCATTTAGGCAAAGAAGTAACCCAGCGGCAAAATAAATCACCAGATTAAGAGTTTGAGGATTCCACTGGTCGCCTAAAATTTTTTGAATCACAGCATAAGCCGCCCAAACTAGGGCTGCGACAATCAGCCAGATATTACCACTGGTCATATACACAGATTCTGCTAGCCCTATTTTATCGTAATAGAAAAAGATAAAACCTAAAGAGGCCACAATGATCCCTAACATCTGTCTGCGAGTAAAACTCTCTTTAAAAAGAAAGACGCCAGCAAGAGCTAAACTTAAAGGACCTATCTGAATCATGATTTGGGAGTTTCCAGCGCCAGTGAGTTCCACTCCTTTCATAAAACCAAAATAGTTAAAACCTAAAAAACTCCCAGCGACTAAAGCGAGCCATGGAAAGTTCTTTTTTAAAACTACGAACTCTTGACGTTTAAAAAGAAGATAGATGAGCAGCAGACCTGCAAAAGCCAGTACAACACGAAGGGCTGCAATGTTGGCGGTGGTTGTAAATGTAAGCGCGTACTTGAGTCCAATAGCTAAAACGGCCCAGCATAGGGCCGTAATCCAAGCGAACAGAAGTCCGAGGTTTCTTTCTGACATATTTATTTTCATGGGACCTTTTCTAGATCCCATCTATTTAGGTGCAGGGCCTAAAGGCTATTGACCTTTAAGGCATGGATTCTTTCTTCAAGAGGAGGGTGGGTCATGAAAAGGTGCTTGATGCCTTTTTTAGACACGCCTGAAATCTTAAGTGAAGCCACTGCGGGATCTTGTTTGCTTTGTAAAACAGTTCTGTATCCCATAGCAAGCTTTTCTAAAGCTTTGATCATTTTATTTTTACCTGCATACATGGCTCCACCATAATCAGCACGAAATTCACGACGACGTGAAAACCAATTGACCAAAATAGAACCAAAAAGAGCAAGCACAAAGCTCACAAGCATATAAATTCCAAAGCGTGCAGCCCCTCGGCCTCTTTCATCTAGTTTTGAAGCTATAATATCTGCAAGCAGTCTTGAAACAATCATGACAATCGCATTCACTACACCTTGAATCAGAGTCATAGTGACCATATCCCCATTAGCAATGTGAGCCACTTCGTGGGCTAACACACCTTCCACTTCATCGCGGTCCATGGCTTCGAGTAAACCAGAAGACACGGCCACAAGGGAGTTGGACCTAGAGGGTCCCGTTGCAAAAGCGTTAAGTTCATTAGCTGGGTAAATGGCCACTTCAGGCATTTTGGGCAGGCCCGCTTTTTTAGCTAAAGCATAAGTGGTGTCCACCAACCATTTTTCAGTAGGGTGGGAAGAGTTAGGAGAAAGCATTTCTAAACGCATAAGACGTTTAGCCATCCACTTGGAGGTCCAAAGTGAAAAGAACGCACCACCCATACCAAGAATAAGATAAAAGGTGATCACATAAGCGTAATACCCATCAAGAGGGACATTAAAATATTCACGTAAAACAAACATGGCCACAGAGGCCGTCATCACCATCAGAATGTTCACACCAAAAAATAACAGGAACCTTTTAATTGTAGCCATAGTCGTTTTGTCTCCTCTCATAATTATGAGTCAATTATGGGGCTCTTTCAGACCAGGTCAAGCTATGATGGACGACAAAACTCCACAATTTCAACTAGCTAGTTTGGGAATAACTGAAATTAAATCATAAATCTTCAGACATTTAGATTTAGATTATACCTTAGCTTCCAACGCAGCAGAGAGCGGGTGCAAAGCGTCTTCGGCCTGCGTCACTTTGTGCCGCAGGTCGGATACGCATTGCTCGACTCTGGAGGTTGCAATCTAAGGTATAATCTAAATCTAAATGTCTGAAGATTTATGATTTAATTTCAGTTATTCCCAAACTAGCTAGCTCAGTGTGAGTAAGTCTTTGTCGACTTTCAGTGCTAAAGTGGCACCAGTTTTTTTCTTGCCATTGCGAGTTCCGAAAAGAAGAGGTTCGACAAGTAAGGGTTTGATGTGTTCGTTGATGGTGCGTTGGAAAGGACGGGCTCCCATTAACGGATCAAAGCCTTTTTCGTAAAGCCATTCGATCACTTCTGGGGTCCAGGTGAGTTTGAAGTTTTTGGCTTCGACCTGAGTTTTAAGTTCGTTCATAAATTTTATGATCACATCTAGCAGTTGGTCCTTTGGAAGCGGATCAAACTTAATGATGCCTGTGAGACGGTTGATGAACTCTGGGGCGAAGAATTTTTTAACGGCATCGTCGCTAAATTTAGAGGTGCTTTCTTTATGAAAGCCCATCAGATTTTTAGAGGCTTCGCGTGCACCAAGGTTACTGGTCATAATGATAATGGCGTTGCTAAAGTTGACACTTAAACCTTTAGAGTCTGTCAGTTGTCCCGAGTCCATAACCTGTAATAAAATATTTAACAGATCAGGATGGGCTTTTTCGATCTCATCAAGCAAAATGACGGAGTGAGGATTTTCACGAATGGCAGTGGTCATCTGCCCACCTTCGTCGTAACCCACATATCCTGGAGGCGCACCAATAAGTTTGGCGACACTGTGTTTTTCCATGTATTCACTCATATCAAACTTCATAAAATGAATATTGAGTTCACGGGCAAGTTGACGACTGACTTCTGTTTTTCCTACGCCCGTGGGTCCTGTAAATAAAAAACTTCCTATGGGTCCTTGCAAAGGACCAAGGCCTGAACGGGAGAATTGGATGGCGGCCACAAGTTTTTCAATGGCGGGGTCTTGGCCAAAAATTTTAGTTTTTAAGCGTTCTTTTAAATTCTTTAAAGCATCCAGTTCATTGATCTCTGCGGTCTCTTCAGGAATCTTGGCCATTCTGGCGACCACTCGTTCAATGATTTTAGTGCTGACTTCTGTCTCTTGTAACAGTTGGGCCATGGCTCCTGCTTCGTCTATAACGTCTAAAGCCTTATCTGGCCATTTACGCTCATGCAGATGTTTACCCGAAAGATCGACGGCTAAACCGATAGTGTCTAAATCATAGGTGACCTTGTGGTGAATTTCGTAGTCTTGAATTAAACCTTCTACAATATCATAACACTCTTCGCGTGTGGGTTCGTCTAATTCTAACTTTTGGAAACGTCTGACAAATGCAGGTTCGTTTTCAAGTTGCTTGCGCATTTCAGAGGGGGTGGTGGCTCCAATAAAACGAATATTGGATTTTTCTAGATAGGGTTTTACTAGATTGGCTAAATCAGAGTTGCCTCCCGTTGTGCGTCCCGCTCCCACAAGGTTATGAACGTCGTCGATAAACACAATAGGGTTTTCAAATTGTTTAAGTTCTTTGAACAGTCCATCAATACGACTTTCTAAGTCTCCACGATATTTAGTTCCTGCAAGTAAAGCCCCGATTTGCAGAGAATACACTTGCGCATTTTTTAAGGCCTTGGGTGGCTTTTGAGTTAAGCTTTGGACAAAACCCATCACAAAGGCGGTTTTTCCTACACCTGTGTCGCCCACAATCAGGGCATGATTTTTATGTTTACGCATCAGCGTGCGATAAAGAGTACGAATCTCTTCGGCGCGGCCAATGAACTTTTGCGGGTAGTCTTTCAGATAAGCATTGAGCAGCAAGGTGTACTTTTCGACATAGGACTCCGCCCCTTCGGCTTCTTCGCCTTGTTGTGAGAGGTAATCCATAAATAATAAAGGGTCTATGCCGTTTTTTTCTAATACATAAGGGACATAAGAGTCCTCTTCGTCAAAGCTTGCGATAAGAACGTGACAAGATTGGATGCTTGATTTTCCAGCATTTTGAGCTTGGTTTAGGGCGCGGTTTAAAGTGCGATGCAAGGAGAGGGTGGGTTCAGGAGGTGTGTTGCCCGAAACTGTAGGGTTATGTTTTTGGATCAAGTCTTGAATTTCAATCAGAACGGCCTGCATATTTAGCGATGACCAGGAAAAGAATGAAGCGCCTTCTTTGGATAGACAGAACTGTTCTAGAAAGTGCTCTAGGGTGACAAATTCGTGGTGCTCAGCTAATGCTTTTTCCGTAGATTTTTGTAAAATAAGTTGAAGGTCATGAGATAACATTTAGTCTTTCTCCATTTTACATCTTAGAGGGTATTTGTGTTCTTTAGCTAGGCGTTGAACTTTAAGGACTTTGGACTCTGCAATTTCACGAGTGTACTTGCCAGCTAGACCTTGGCCCTTTTCGTGGACTTCAGTCATAATAGCAATCGCTTGAGCATTATTGTGCTGGAAGATATTTTCTAGGATATGAACAACAAAATCCATGGGTGTGAAGTCATCGTTGAGCAGAAGCACTTTATAAAAACGAGGAGTTCGGGTTTTGCTAAGTGTATCAATTTGATCATCAGATTGAGAGTGTTCTCTAATTTTCGACATACACCTTCCTTACTTTTGTCTCAATATCTACCATCACAGTTTATTTTAGCACTTGTTTTGAATTTAATCTGCTCTAGACATATCTCGTCGTCGTTTTGAACTTATAACACAAATATTTTTAGAATAAAGGTCGAGGAGGACTACCACATGGCTCGTATTTTCGCTTAAACTAGTCGATATAGTATATGAGCGTAAATAACCTACTATTTTGTACGTATACGCGGGGGGTTTAAATATGAAACGAAAAAGTCAAAAGGGTTTTACCTTAATTGAGCTGATGATCGTGGTGGCGATCATTGGGATTTTGGCCACTTTAGGTGTGCCGCAGTTCCAAAGATTCCAAGCCCGAGCCAGACAAGCCGAAGCCAGAACCAGTTTATCAGGTATCTATATGGCCATGAAGTCATTCCAAGCAGAATGGAACAGGTACTACGGAAATTTAGAAGCTATTGGCTATGCTGTTGATGGGCGAATTTTATACGATGCAGGATTTTCTGCTAGTGGTGATGGACCACCAGAGCATCCAGTAATTGAGTATAGAAGTTCAACTACAGATAAATCGCGCTTACGTAATATTTGTAGGAATAATGCAAGTTGTTCGATGATCACTCCTGCAAACAATCAAACATGTGATGCAAACGGTGAAGTTCAAACTAGTTTAAGTCGGTTTAGAGCTATTGCGAGTGGAATGGTTTCTCCAAGAGAAAGTGCTGTTTGTGACGTGTGGAGTATCACTGAGCAAAAAATGGTTGAGAACGATACTCCAGGTATCTAAATTATACTGTTGAAATCTCTAATTAAACTTGAAAAAAAACACAACTCCGCAGAAAATGGAGTTGTGTTTTTTTTATGAAAAAGATGATTTTCCAAAAACAAAAACTCTTTAAATACTTTCTGCTTCTTGCTATAGCATTTACCTTCGCTTCTGTTTTAAAAGGCATGCTGCAAGCAGTAGAAGAACGCGTTCTGCCTCCACCAGGTGGGATGGAGTATTATTCTTTTGGTTTTGAAGAGACCTTGTCAGACCTGTTATGGCTCAACTTCATTCAAAACTCCTATGAATGCACACAAAAAAAAGTCTGTGTGCACGATTGGGGATATAGAACACTAAAGCAGGCTACACTGTTAGCCCCCAAATTTAGATCGTTATACAGTTTAGGAGCTACTAACTTAAGTATTTTGGCGGACGATGATCGTGGTGCCAAAGAGATATTTGACCGAGGATTAGCCGAATATCCCAACGATTGGGAGATTAACTATCGAGCGGGTTATCATTATCTCTTAGAACTAGACAATCCCGAAAGAGCAGCCCAACTTTTTGATCAAGCCGCCAGATATGGCGCCCCCTTATGGACCAGATCTCTATCTGCTAACCTCTACAGTCGTGTCGGTCAGCTAGAAACCAGCGAGCGCATCTTAAAAGACATGTTAAACTACGAAATGGGCGAAGAATGGGAACAAGCCCTTAAAACTCGACTCGAAGAAGTGCAAACCCGCCTCCGCACCCAAAAAATCCAAGACTCCCTCAAGAACTAGCCCTCCTTTTCTGTCCGAGATCTAAGGAACTTTTTAGACTTAGACTTTCATTTAAGTTTAGACTTGAAGATTGAGATTATACCTTAGCTTCGCAGAGAGCGGGTGCAAAGCGTCTTCGGCACGCGTCACCCTCTGGGACCTAGCGACCCCACAGGCCAACGCGTGTCGGATACGCATTGCTCGACTCTGGAGGTTGCAATCTAAGATATAATCTCAATCTTCAAGTCTAAACTTAAATGAAAGTCTAAGTCTAAAAAGTTCCTTAGATCTCGGACAGAAAAGATGGGCGTCGTTAGAACCAGGATTTGCCTTTGATGTCTTCGCCTTTGTCTTTGGCGATTTCGCGTAGGGCTTTTTCTTCTTTGGCGGAGAGAGTGCTGGGGAATTTGACTTTGATTTTTAGCATCAGGTCGCCGCGTGAGCTGCCGCGTAGGGCAGGGAAGCCACGTTTTTTGATTCTTAAAATGTCGTTAGGTGAAGTTCCTGGTTTGATATTTAGGACTTGTTCGCCGTCAAAGGTTTCTACTTTTTTGTCGACACCTAGTAGGGCTTGTAAATAAGAAATTTCGATCTCGCCGTAAAGGTCTAGGCCTTGGCGATAAAACTTTTTATCTTCTTTCACGCGCAAAACAACGTAGAGATCACCCTTGGGGCCACCCTGTTTTCCTGCATCGCCTTCACCTGTCACACGCAGTTGCGTTCCATCTTCTATGCCTGCGGGAACGGCAATGCTCAGTTTGCGCATAAAGCTTTCGCGACCTGTGCCTCGGCATGTGGAGCACTTGTCGACAATCATTTGTCCTGTGCCTGAACAGTGGTGACAGCTGGTAGCAAACGAGAAGAAACCTTGTTTTTGCACAAGCTGTCCCGTGCCGCCACAGTACTGGCACACTTGCGGAGAAGTTCCAGGTTTTGCCCCACTCCCATTACAAGTGCCACAGTCTTTTTCAGATTCAAATTCAATATCTTTAGCAAGGCCAAGGTAAGATTCTTTGAGCGTGATGTCTAAAAAATATCTAAGATCAGAGCCCTTACGTGGACCGTGTCGACGAGAAGAAGAGCGTCTTGAGCCTCCCGCCGTCTGTCCTCCAAAAAAATCTCCAAAGATATCCCCAAAACTTTCAAAAATATCAGACACATCGTGAAAGCCACCAGAGTAACCTCCACCAGGACCGCCACCCATGCCCATTCCTGCATGACCATATTGATCATAACGGGCTTTTTTTTGCGGATCGCTCAAAACATCATAAGCTTCTGCTGCTTGTTTGAACTTTTCTTCTGCAGCTTTGTCACCAGGATTTTTATCAGGATGGTACTTCATTGCCTGCTGGCGATAAGCTTTTTTAATTGTGTTTGCGTCTGCGGTGCGCTCTACGCCTAAAATTTGGTAATAATCTTCTTTTGCCATAAGGCTAAATGTGGGTTTTTTCTGCAAAAGGTCAAGGGGCTCAAACAAAAAAGCGCATATTAGCATAGGGAAGAGGCAATCTAAGAACTAGAACTTGCTTAAAAATGAGACATGTCTGATCTTTATGGGATAAATTCCAAGAATTTCAGGGACTTTCCTTGACAACTGTCGGCTTAGGTTCAGATTTTAGGCGTTATAGTGTTTGTGTTATAACGGCTTTTTACATGCGAATGCGATGGCGCTATGAATGCCAAAAGAAGAAACGTTAAGGAGATGATTTAATGGGTAAAGTGATTGGAATAGATTTAGGAACAACAAACTCAGTGGTCGCAGTGATGCAAGGTGGTGATCCCGAAGTGATCGTCAACGAAGAAGGCGCAAGAACGACACCTTCGGTTGTGGCCTTCACAAAGGATGGTGAAAGATTAGTGGGACAAGTGGCAAAACGCCAAGCGGTCACTAACCCTGAGAACACCATTTTTTCCGCAAAAAGATATATTGGACGGCGTTTTGAAGAGGTAGAAAAGGAGCGTTCAAAGGCTCCGTACAAAGTGATTAAAAAAGGCAATGACTGTGCCTTTGAAATCCAAGGCAAAGAGTACTCTCCAGAAGAGATCTCGGCTTCAATTTTAACGAAACTTAAAAAAGTGGCAGAGGATTATTTGGGGCAAGAAGTGACGGAGGCTGTGATCACAGTTCCTGCTTATTTTAACGATGCTCAAAGACAGGCCACCAAAGATGCGGGTCGCATTGCGGGTCTTGATGTGAAAAGAATCATCAACGAGCCTACGGCAGCAGCTTTAGCTTACGGTTTAGATAAAAAGAAAGATCAAAAGATCGTGGTCTATGACTTAGGAGGAGGAACTTTTGATGTTTCTATTCTTGAAGTCGGTGACGGCGTTGTGGAAGTCAAAGCCACTAATGGTGACACAACTTTAGGTGGTGATAACTTTGACGAAGCGGTCTTAGACTGGATGATTGCCGAGTTTAAAAAAGACCAAGGCATTGATCTTTCTAAAGATAAAATGGCATTACAGCGCTTGAAAGAAGAAGCGGAAAAAACCAAAGTAGAACTCAGTTCTTTAAACGAACGTGAGATCAACATACCTTTTATCACAGCTGATGCCAGTGGTCCTAAGCACTTACAGCTTAAACTGACCAGAGCTAAATTCGAGCAACTCGTAGCTGATTTAGTAGCTCGCACTTTAGAGCCCTGTCGTATTGCTCTTACGGATTCTAAGTTTTCAAAGACAGAGATTGATGAAGTGGTTCTTGTCGGGGGGTCTACTCGTATCCCTGCTGTGCAAAAAGCGGTGAAGGATTTTTTTGGTAGAGAGCCCAGTAAATCTGTAAACCCTGACGAAGTAGTGGCTTTAGGTGCTGCGGTTCAAGGTGGAGTTTTAACAGGGGAAGTGAAAGATATTTTACTCTTGGATGTGACCCCACTTTCTTTAGGACTTGAAACTATGGGTGGAGTTTTCACTAAATTGATTGAAAAGAACACCACGATTCCTACGAAAAAGTCACAGGTGTTCTCCACTGCGGCAGATAACCAACCCAGTGTGGACATTCATGTGCTCCAAGGTGAACGCGAAATGGCGGCTTACAATAAATCTTTAGGACGATTTGAATTGGTAGGAATTCCACCTGCACCACGTGGCGTGCCACAGATCGAAGTGACGTTTGATATTGATGCCAACGGGATTTTAAATGTGTCTGCCAAAGATTTAGGAACAGGTAAAGAGCACGCCATTAAGATCACAGCACAATCAGGTCTATCTGAAGAAGAGATCAAAAGAATGGTCCGAGAAGCTGAAGAGCATGCAGATGAAGACAAAAAGAAAAAAGAAGTCATCACAGCTAGAAACAATCTTGATGGCCTAGTTTACCAAACTGAAAAGTTAATTAAGGACAACAAAGACAAATTGCCTGCCGCTGAAGTTAAAGATACCGAAGACGCTGTAGCAGAGGCTAAAAAAGTCTTAGCTGATACACCAGATGACTTGGGTCAAATCAATGCGTCTCAAGAAAAGCTCACAGGTTTAAGTCATAAATTGACTGCGGCTTTGTATGAGCAAAATAAACAAGAGGCTCCTGCGGCTGAACCTGTAGATGTGGAGACCGCTACGGACGATGCTTCTGCTGGTGATGACGACAACGTCATTGATGCAGACTTTAAAGATGTGAACGACTAAATATTATAAATTGAATCGGTTACGAAATAAAAAAGGGAGATACTAAGCTCCCTTTTTTTGTATGAAAGGAAGTAAAGTTGTCATCTGAATTAGAAATAAAAAATTATTCTATTGTAACTTACAGCCCTAAGTGGGCTAAAGAATTTGAGCGACTCAATAAGCAATGGATTGAGAAGTATTTTAAAATGGAAGCCCTTGACGAAGAGATGTTGTCACAGCCTGAAGAGCATATTTTAAAAGATGGTGGACAGATATTTTTTGCGCTAACAGAAACAGGGGAATGTATTGGGACTTGCGCTCTAAAAAAGATGAGCGAGAGCCAGGCTGAATTTACAAAAATGGCTGTAGAAGAAAATTTAAGAGGCTTAGGTGTGGGTCAAAGGCTTATGGATGTCAGTTTAGAATATGCTAAAAACCATGGGTTTAAAGATATTTTAATCATCTCAAACACGAGTTTGGACGCGGCAATCCATTTGTATAAGAAAAACGGGTTTCAAGT
The DNA here is from genome assembly GCA_023954155.1 of Pseudobdellovibrionaceae bacterium. NCBI lineage: Bacteria > Pseudomonadati > Bdellovibrionota > Bdellovibrionia > Bdellovibrionales > Pseudobdellovibrionaceae > Pseudobdellovibrionaceae bacterium. The sequence continues at coordinate 115,539 of JAMLIO010000004.1, forward strand.
TAAACATATTGGTCCTGGAACAGGCTATGAGCGTGGGGATATTGTGCTTACGCTCAGTTTCAATTAGGATGCCCCCATGTCATTTAAAGAAACAAAAGCTTTTGTGCGGGCGGCGTTAAAAAATCCAAGACAAGTGTCTACGGTTTTTAAATCTTCAAAGTATTTGGCTCAAGCTTTAGTGAATGCTGTAGATCTAGAAAACAGCCAACGTATTTTAGAAATTGGTTGTGGTACAGGTGCTATTACAAAGGTGATTCAAAAAAATATTGTAGCTATACAAAAGCAAAACCCTCAAAAGTCTTATGACTACTTAGGGGTAGAGATCAGCCAAAGCTTAGTTATGTTTTTGAAAGAGACTTTTCCTGATTTGAGCTTTCATTGTGGAAGTGCGGGTGAGTTACAGTCTATTTTAGAAGACAACAGTGTTGATAGTGTGATTTCTAGTCTACCATGGACTTTGTTCTCTAGAGATATAAGAGAGCAGATTTTAAATGAAGTGCTTCGGGTTTTAAAACCAGGGGGAACTTTTACTACTTTTATTTGTACGAACACTTTTTTAACCCCAAATCCTTATGTGCTAAAAAAGTTCTTTCATAATAAGCTGGTCAATTTTCAAAAGACGGAAATGGTTTTTCAAAATATTCCGCCTTCTATCGTTTATAAGGGCAATAAACCGTCAAAGATTTAGAAGGTGAATCTTCCCATGATACTGACATAGGAAAATGAGTCCTTAAGATCAAAACCGCCTTCACCCACAATGGTGAAGTTATCAAAGGCTTCAAGATCAAGTTCCACTCCCAATGCGAGTTGTAGGAAGATGTCGGTTTTGTCATGGTCGGCATCTAACATATAGTAAATTCCAATGGGGATGGCCGCATAAGGGCTCATAGCCCCGTATTCCCATCTAAAAGATTTGCTGATCAAAGGAGCAAAGCGGGTATAAAGTACGTCAAAATTGTTGTCGCTGGCCCACTCGACTTCCATGATGGCCCCAATAGCGGGTTGGTGATTGATGTCTGGGATGGGGATCCACTTTACACCACCACCTGCATTAAATTCTGTTTGCCCTGTACCTGCGTGTAGGCGTAAGTTCCAAGCAGAGTTAATAGGTAAATACACGTGCCCCGCGAAATTGATTCCCCCTGGTTCGTCAGTGATACCTTGAAGCTGGATTCCTAACTTGTATTTTCCAGACTCAATGATCTCTCCAGTGTCAAGAACAGTAAGTAAGGCAAACGATTTGACGGGCAGTAGCAAAACTAAACCTAACAAAAACTTTATCATTATTCCTCCGAGTTGTGCGTCATGGTCCTAGATTTTTCAATTCTTTTATAATTATAATTTAAGAAGACGTTGTTAGGTATATAGATTTATACACAATAACGCGAATAAGCAAAGTGATGACAAAGACGTTGCCACTTTTAGCCAAGGAGAATGAATCGTGATCCCCTATGAAACTCACGAAGTCAATAAGGCTTTAGAAAACCTACAAGGCTGGAGCTATGATGGTGCCAGCAAATCTATTAACAAAAAGTATACATTCGAAGACTTTAATGAAGCATTTGGTTTTATGAGTCGTATTGCCATGTATGCCGAGTCCAAAGGACACCACCCAGAATGGTTCAATGTTTATAACCGTGTGGAAGTGGTCCTGAGCACTCATGATGCTTTAGGCGTCACGCAAAAGGACATAGATATGGCAAGATTCATGGATCAGGTGGTTCAATAATGCTGTTGATACATTATCTATTTCAAAGTCAAATTCGTGAATCTGTACAAACCATAAGCAAAGCGGTTATTTTTCTAGGATTATTCTTTCCTGTATGGAGTTTTGCTGCCGACACTGTAGTCGTGGGAACATGGAATGTCAGACAGTTGTCGTCCATCAAAGCAGATCGCACTATAGATGTGGTTTCTGAAAAGACCCAAATGCCTGTCAAAGATTTCATCTCAAGTTGGATTCAAAATCGTGACGTGGACGTTTTGGCTATGCAAGAGGTGTATGAAGAACATGTGCTAAGCACCGATAAGCGTTCACACCCCATGTCTCTTGTGCGTAAGGTTTTGCCGAAGCATTACAAGATCATTAAAGGGGAGTCCATCCGCGCCCCGATTGCTAAAGGTAAAGACAAAGTATGGCGTGAGTACTGCCCTATTATTTACAATTCAAAAAGGGTGAACTGCTATACTTCTAAAGACTCTATGGTTCCTACCAATTTAAAAAATAAAAAAGGGGGAGACATAGATGAGTTAAGAAGAGGGCACTGGGCCTATTGCCAAACGGTAGACAAAAAGTTTGATTTTGTTTTTACTTGCCTTCACCTTAACTATCGTTATGCCAAGGTAGACTTAGCGGGTTTACAAACTGTCATCCAATCCGTACTTCAAGCCAACATTGATCTTCCCAAAGAGTTATCTGCATCTAATAGGGACTTTATTTTTGCAGGAGATTTCAATTTGGATCGCAGAACGGCAAGAGCCTATGGACGTTGGCAAATGACTATTGGGGACGACGAATTTGTTTTAGATAAAATTTTACCTAAATTCCCTGAGGGCACAGTCTGGGAGTCGAAGTCTTTTACTAAACTTAAAGATATTTATAATTTTGAAGAGTTATCGCAACGAAGTGCGGTGATCTACGACGATGTTGTAGGGACGCCCACTGTGAAGGAGTCATTGCTTTCCAAACAAGTTGATCCCATGTTGGACAGCTTTTTTATGAATAAAAAAGGTTTGCCAGATATCGAAGCTCTCTTAAGTTTAAGTGATCACTTGCCAGTACTGGTCGAATACGACGCTACCAGTGATACTGACTAAATAGTACGTCATTTGCATGGCTAAATCCTAGATCACACTTGGTGAGGACTTATTTTTTGCAATAGGATGTGGTGGCTCTATCTGTTTGGCGTACAAAGCTTCTAATGTTAATTGTCCTTGAGAATTAAAATGTGTAGGCGACTTTAAAGTAACCTTCACGGCCTCTATTTAGGCCCCACGCATGTCTGTTATCAAAGTGGGCATGACCATCATGGAAGTGCCATACTGCAGGCCCGTCGTTGTGACGAAGCTGAGTTTCATCTAAAAGGTTGTCTACCCCTAAGGTGAAGTCCCACTGATTGTATGTGTAACCCATGGAAGTTTGAATAGATAGAAACCCAGGTGCTTTAAGGTTTTTAGGTGCAGATGCCCCAAAGATCCCTTCATACACATTATAAAACTCATCATACTGGGCATAAGGCTTTAAGCTGCGGGGTAAAACGTAATTGGCATTGACGTACCATCTGAAGTTGCCGCATTCGTAGGAAGACTTAAAGCCAATACGATGTTCAATAGCGGCTGCAGGAAGTTTACTTTTATAGTCCTTATCATAATTAAAACTTTCAAAACTTAACTCCAACAACCAATCATGATGTGGCTTATAACCTGCCAGCATTTCTAAGACAAAGATATGATTGTCTTGGTCGTTGTTTAGAAAAGTGATGGGAGTGGTGTGAGCAATTTCAGGTTCTTCATCGTAAGCCATATTTTGCAAAAGGGTGTAATGAGCACTTGGCGTGAAATAGTAGTCCTCGTAGTTAAAGCTCAGCATGTAAATGAAAGAGTGGGCTCTTTCCAGTTTATCTGTATTGATGATAAACCCGTCATAGGTTCCATGGGCTGCTTCTGTAAAACTTAAAGGCATACGATGTCCCATCCCATAACTTAAATAATGGGAGATATTTTCTGTAGGGGAGTACTTGGTATTGAGGCGTGGGGAAAGGCTCACTTCGTTAAGTTTTGTTTCCTCATGTCTGTGAATATAATGATTGTCCAAACGTAAAGCCGAAGAGACTTCAAAGTGGTCTGAAATGTGCCAATCCATTTGGGCAAAAGCAGAAGCCGTGGTGTAGTCGAAGTCATCTTTGGGCAACCCGTTGGTGTCGTACATGATGATAGACTCTGAACGTAAAGACTCCTGTCGAAGTGAAGTGCCTACAGAGGTGAAGATGTCTTCATTAAAAACTTTATACCACTTCACGTCTCCATAGAGAATGGGGTTGGTGTTGTTATAATCAAACGCATGAGAGTAAATGGCCTCTTGCATGTAAACAGCACCACCTAGATTCGCTTCCAGTTCTGAAGTTTCTGATACCGTGTATTTGGCCTGAGCGTGTAAGTCTGCGCGGTTTATTTGTAAATAGTCAGTGATCTTTGCAGGGTCACCAGTATAGCGTCTTCTGACGTCACCACCGATAAAGTCTGTTTCATCAGCTTGCAATGTGATGGGGCGTTTTAGGCGAACCTCCTCGGTGCTCCCTCCAAAGACATCCACGTGGGAGTAGCTGGCCCGAAGACTCAGTTGTAGGTCTGGACTGACTTGATATTGGGTTTTGACGAAGGTGGACAGTCTATGTCGGGTAGGAGATTCGCTGACATAATTGTTGTCGGTATCCCAATATCTTTGCCAGTCTAAATCACCACCGTAACTGGTTTTAAATTTTGAGGTGACATGACTATAGAGCGCTTCACCACGAAAGTTATTATGGGTGGAGTGCTGGTAACTGACAAAGCCCCCTGTTTGCAAAGGGGTTTTCGTGATCAAATTCAGAGTTCCACCGATACTGTCTGGATAAATCAATGCACTTCCAGAGCCTCTACGCACTTCAACCTCTTGAATTAAAAGAGTGGACATGGTGTCGGTCCCATATACCGAGGACACGGATGAGAAGAGAGGAATGCCGTCGGTAAGAATGGTGGTGTGTTCTCCTTTTAGGCCATTGATGGTCAGCCTTTTTGCGCCACAGTTGACGCAATAGTCTTGAACATCAATACCTGCTTGGTTTTTCACAAGCTCATTCAAGTTACCATGATTTTTTTTACGGATTTCTTTTTCAGAGATGCCTTGTATAGGTGTGACCGCATGATCTTTGTGAAAATTTAAAGTTTGATCTGATTGAATTAAAATTTTATCTAAACGTTCTGGCGACGTGGTATCAGAAGGGTCTTTATGCGCCAAAGCGGTAGGGCTAGCAAACCCTACCGCTATCAAATACGGTAATAAAAAGTTTAATTTCATTTTGGAAAAAAGATTCATAAACCCATAGTTTAAAAATTATCGCTCATGGTCATCAGCATGATTTAGTTGTGATCGTGATCGTGATCGGCGTCAGTGTCTACATCATCGTCTGAGTTGGGATCTGAAGTGGCGCCAAAATTATTAAAAAACTCTTCAGCTAGAATGATCTCATCGCCTTGGGCTTCCACTAGATTTTCGCAAAAAGCGGGGTCGTAGTGGTTGTGGTGCAGAACAGATACGGCAAAACGTAAGGGTTCAGAGGTCTGAGCATCTAAGAAGAGAGCGGCTTGTTTGATAGTGGGCATAACTTCACTAGAATTGAAAACATAAGCTTGTCTTGTGGTATCAAAAATGAGTTCTAGCTCCTCAGTATAGATGTATTTCCCTTCATGAGCCATATACACTAAAGCTTCTAAGTGAACATCGGCGGCATCGGCTTCGTTGATCTTCACAGCACAAGCTTGAGCCGTAGACAGTCCCGCTTTGGCGCTACCCCAATAATAGGTGACCTCAGTGGGTCCCGCAGCAAAGGCCGCATTTATGGAAAAGAACACCCCGAAAAAAGACCATAAGGATATAAAACCTAAAATATTCATTTGAAACTCCCTTTTTGTTTTCAACCCCAAGAGCGTGTGCCCCGAGATCCTTATTAGCAAAAACCTTGTCTCTACAAATTGCCCATCTTAATTATTGCAAGATTCTTGCAATAAGAAATAAAAGAAAGCTCAAGGCCTGTCAATGGTAAAACTGTGGGTATTTAAAAAAAGGAAACAATTACGCGCCGAATAGCTCTTGGGACAAAGCCACGCGTTCCTCCACACTCATATCCTCAGAATTCAGGTGTTTAACTTGGTTGAGACGAGGGATCAGGCCTGCCATATTGGCGATCTGAATAGAAAGACCAGGTCTAGCATTCATCTCAAGAAGTTGAGGACCTAGGATAGGGTGAATGACGATATCGACCCCTAGATAGCCAATCGACACCAATTTAGAACATTGAGTGGCTAAAATCAGGGTTTCTTTCCAGTAAGGGATCTCTTGTCCTTTAAGCTCAACATTAAAATCAGGATGTTGATCAATAAGAGTGTTGTTCATAACTGCCGCCACTAAACGACCTGACTTTAAGTCAATCCCACACCCCACAGCCCCTTGGTGAAGATTGCCCCGTCCTCCTGAAATACTAGTGGGCAGACGGACCATAGACATTACAGGAAAGCCATTAGATACAATCACTCTGACATCGGGAATGCCTTGGTAGCTGATTTCCCGTAGTACGGGATGAACTGTGAGGCGTTGTTGAATGAGCACTTTATCGGGCTGACCATTTAAAGAGTATAAACCACTTAAAATTGTGGAGATGTAGTAAATAAAGGCGGAATAATCAATTTCACTTTGTCGTGTAGTAATAAAGCGAGTTTTATTTTTATCCTTATCCCAATTTAGTCCTTCGATGATCATGATCCCATTGCCTTTAGAGCCTCTGGCAGGCTTCACCACGAAGTCACTGAGGTTTTTTACATTCTCATGTAAAGAGTAAGTGTCGCCCATATGCTCTATGGTAAAGTAAAGATCAGGAACGGGAATGCCAGCTTTGCGGGCTAAAGAGTCTGTTTTGATCTTGTCATCCACAAGAGGGTAGTGGGACCTTTTGTTATTGGGCAAAATAAATTCGCTGATCCGCGCATTATTTCCCAGAACACCAAGTTGTTTGAGATAGGAGCTCATGATGCAGATCCCTTAAGCCCAGAAAATCTAATGTACTCCATAAGACGGTAGCCCTTGTAGCTTCCAATAAAAATATTAAGCCCAATAGAAAGCAACAACAATTCAGGGTTGTTAAATAAGAAGACCTTAAGCCAAGTAAAGGACAGCAGCACATAACATAAAGTGGCTACCAGTAAAGTGCCTCCTGCTGTTTTTAGGGTATTGCGAGGGCCTTCTTCAATAAAATAGATACTGAGCCGTTCAATAAAGACAGTGATGATGACAATAGGGAAGTAATTCAAATTTCTATCCCCCACATTTAAGAATCCAAAATACTCAATGATCAGAGCAAATCCTACATAAAGCATAATTACGATGGTCAAAAGAATAGATAGGCGCGGGACGGCAAGAAGATAAAACTTGTCTAAGATATATCTTTGTAAAAAACCCAAGACAACAACAAGAACAAAAAAGCTAAATCCAAAGATAAATGAAGTTTCAAGGAAGAATAAAGTTAATAAAATAGGGGTGAATATTCCAAAAGTATTTACGCCAATCATAACTCTGCAAAAGGAAAGAATCACTGTCCCAAAGGGGATCAGCAGTAAACCAAAAAAAATAGCTTGAATGGACAGTGGAAATCTATGTAAAGACAGTAAAGACCAAAATTTATGGTCATTGGAAAGTTTACCTACGTACTCTTCGGAGGTACCAAAGTTAGTGAACTTGATCGGTTCTGCGTAAATTGAAAGTAGGTCTCGATGATTAAGAATCAGTATGAGGTCCTCACAGTCACGATGAACCACTACAAAATCGTCAGGCAATGACCCAAACTCTTTATGGTTGGGGTTAATGGGGGCCCATCTTCCGTTGATGAAAACTTCAGTGTAAAAGACTCTTTGATATTTATAATTCTTTTTATTGCCTTGATCTAAAATCTGTACACCAAAGGCCATGCGTGCGGGGATGTCATTAAGGCGAGCTAGGGCAGTTAATAATTTCGCTTGGCCAATTTGGCTTCCGCTATTAAGTCCAATCACTTCTCGGATGTCATCCACATTGGGCTGTAAGATCATTTCATCAGACATGTAGAAAAAGATCTTGCGAAGTTTTTGCAGGGAAGTGTCAGTGGTGAAGATAAGAGAAGAAGAGAGGCTTTTTAAATCTTCTAAGGCAGCATCACTTAAGGCACTGAGATCTTTGTATTTGGTCTCTTCAAGTGGATCTAATTTTCCATTAAGCTCAGTCTGTGTGAGATCAGAGTGTCCAAAGAGTTGCAACTGTGCCGACACGGCAAAGGTGCGTTTTTTTTCAACTTCCTTGGGAGCGAGTTTTAATAAAGGGCCACCCGCATTTTCAATTACAGAGACTTTATTTCCCGTAGGACTTGTGATGACCGATTTGATGATCTGTGAGGGTGTGGACTGCAAAAGAGGCAATATTAAGTTATCAGCATTGAGTCTAGAGTCTTGGGAAGCGATCTTCCAGTTTAAGGAGATCTCAATATCCCAAAGGTTTTTGGCTTCTTGGGGAATGAGGCTCATATTTAAATACTGACTTTTGTAAAACAGTGTAAACAAAGGAATTAGCAAGCATAAAAACGCTAGAGTGTATTTGATACGATTCATGTTGATCACTCACCTAACAGACGCGATTGCGAGACGTCTACGATGTAATGCCCTAGCAACAAGTTTCTACCAATAAGGAAGTTGTGTCTAAGGGTTCTTCTGTTGTTGAGGTTCACATTAGCAGAAATCTTTTCTCCACCAAAGTCAAAATCGAGGCGAATCACGTATCTTCTTTCAGAACTTCCAGAAGTGCTTTTAACAATGGTGCGTTTGACGATCTCTTTTAAAAAAGTATGCCTGACACCTGTATCGTCTTCCGTAGAAAACTCCACATACTTTTTACCTTCGATCTCCTTTTCAACAATATTCTCAGCATGAATAGAACAAGTTTGTGCCCCTGTATCTACGCGTGCCATAAATCTGGCTTCAGGGTTGATGACGGAAATCCATTCCACACGACCAATCACAGTCTTTTTAAAGACTTTATCCTTAAGCTCTTTTTGCTGACGAGTAAGTATGTTGCTAGAGTAGGTGGAGACCTCTCGAAGCTCGGGTAAGATTTCATTCCTAATGGTTTTAACTAGTTCTTTATGAAGATCATCGCGAAACTTTTGATTGTCTTCAGCAATTTGCTCTTTAACCTGGTCTGCATCTAACATGACAGGATCAGGATTGGGATTTCTTAGAGTTTGGCAGGCTGTATTGAAAAACAGTAGACTGCTCAGTACTAGAAGGGATAAAAATTTATGTTCAAACAAAAGCCACTCCGCAAGTCGTATTTTGATCATCCTTCAAACGTACCTAGTGTATAAATTTAGGCACAAAGTTTGTGTCGTAAAACGGGCTAAAATTATGCTGATTTAAGCTTAATTTCAAGTTGCAATTCCTATCGGTAAAATTCTTACTGGATTTGGCAGCCAAATGTGTAGTTTTTTAAAAATAATTGCAGTTCAAGACATGGTGCTAGGTCTCTTTGGGCGCTACCTTGCTTATAAATGTTTCATTTTGAGACGCTTAACTGTCAGTTTCCCTAAAAAGTTATATGAGGACACGGGTATGCGGTCAAAGTCCTTTGGGAATTACACTATGACAGAATCGCTTGGGAAGTACATTGAGGCTTTAGCTTTGCGGTCCACGAACTTATAGCCTGCTGTCAATGAACTGGTCATTAAACCTTGATCAAATAGACCTAAATGGTCACCCACATGGCGTGTATTTTGCTTTCTATACCCTATTAGGGGGGAAGATATGAGGTTTGGGGGACCTATCATTATAGCTATAAGCTTTATGATGCTTGGCCATGGGGCTGGAGCAAGGACCTCGTCTGTGTCTATCAAAACCCGATCTTCTGTTGTGGATGTATATTTATCTGATATTCCTGTCCCTCATAGTGCCTTTGAATGGAATCGTACGTCTCGAAGACTTATCCGATCCACAGAAGCTCCTCGAAAAGATATTAAGTTCTCTATTCCCAGTTCATATATTGTCAGAGACAGTGCAGGCAAGATTGATGTGCAGAAGTCATTTGCTAAGTGGCAGGCCTCTCCTGGGGTGGCCGCTCTAAATTCTCCGATCACTTCAGGTGGTGTCACTTATTATCCTTATGTGGCGAACAACAGAACTTATTATTACCCAGTACAAGAATTGGTGAACAATCCCCAGCCTACAACTGTTTTTTACACTCAAAACCAAGGACGTCTTGAAATTTTAAAAGCGGAATCTGTGAATGAGATGGCGACGTTTGGCCGTCGTTGGGAGCAACAACAAAGAGCTAAGCGAGAAGCCGCGGCACTGACTGCTGCTTCAGGCGTGGACGAAGCTGGCTCTGCCAGTAAGCCAGAAACAGAAACTCCAAGTCGTGGGGGACGAACTGTATTTTTTGATGCTGCTGCCCCTGATGTGCGTGCGGGGTATGGGCCATCTCGAAAGCTTTCTGCTGAAGAGTTAAAAATTCGTAATGCAGAATTGGATAAGAATAGAATCAGCAGTGATTACACAGAAAAGATTGCTCCCGAGCCTGCCTTTAAGGTTCCTAACATGAGTCTTGCGACCACAGGAAAAATAGGACAAGATTTAAATCAAATCGCTAATATGAGTTCTTTACGATGCAATCGTACGAACAATGTCGCTCAATGTATGGTGTGCAACTGTTTGGGTGAAGCCAGAGGCGAAAAGGATGAAGGACAAGTGGGAGTAGGTCGAGTGACTCTTACTAGATATGCTAGAGAAGGTTATCCTAATACCATCTGTGGAGTGGTGTGGCAGTATCGAGCTTTCTCTTGGACTCTTACGCATCGTGACCGAACATTCAGAGATCCTGCAGCGATTCGTAAGTGTGCACTAAATATGAAAAAATCATTCACATTAGGCATTTGGCAGTGGGATCATTTTTATGCTTCTAAGGGCCCCAATAAGATGAGGCGTCCTCCAACATGGGCCCCTGAGATGGAAGCAAGTCATGGTTTTGCACAAATAGAAAACCATAGATTTTTAAACTCAGGCAAAAGCATTCAAAATAATTATGTGATGGCAAGAATTCAAGAAGGTGAACAGGCCTCTTCGATTGAATAAAAAGGATGATTATGAACTCAAGATCACTATTCCAAATTTTAGTTTTTTCTACTTTTCTGTTTACCAGTGCCAAGGCCTTTTCCCAAAGCCGTCTTGTGGAGCCAAAGTTTGAAAATCAAAAGTTAGTTGTAGGCGAAGACATCAAAAAAGCTATGAGAGAGGAAAATTCCAAGTTTAAAATATTAAAACCCAAGAACTTTTCTAAAAGCAGTCTTAAGTTATCAGATAATCAACCCATGGCTGTGATTGCCGATTATAACTCTGATGGAATAAAGGATATCGCTCTTTATGGTGTGGATCGCTCTAAAAGAAAAGCGATGGTGTATTTACTGGTCTCATCTAAATCAGAGGGGAAGTATAAGGCCTTTGAAGTGATGAGTGAGGATTTAAATAAAAATGTAGTTTCAGAAAACAACACGTATCTGTCAGGAAATCAGATTTTAAAATATAAACGTGATGTTTTAATGGTTGAGTTTTTTGATGATAGTTTTGCGGGCCATAGCGTATACTACTTCTCAAACTCTCAAAATCAGGTCATTGCTTATGACAAATATGATAAGTTTCTAGAGTAATAGACATAGAATGGTCTTAAAGATTAAGATGTATTAGGTAAAATGACATCCGATTGTACTATTATGTGCATCGTTGCATAGATAGCATTTTTTGTCAGTGTTTAGGTATCAATGCAGGTTCTATTGGGCAGAGATATGCCATTGCTACTGCGCTCCATCTTGTCTCAAGATGAGTATATGCCATATAATGATCAGAGCTGTTTTTCATCGAAAAAATCTTTAAGAGTATGTTGGCGTAGCCGATAAGACTATATTAACAACGAGATTATTTTTACAATAATAAGGACAGCTTAAGACACACCCCTTAGGAGGATGATTTGAAAAACATAGGCTGGTTTACACTGCTTTGTATGGTTTCTTTTGTGACAACGGGAATGAGCGACAGTGCCTTTGCTAAAATGACTGTAAATGCCAAAGAGTCTAAGCAGGTGAATGGTAAACGCAAGATTGCTACGACTCAAAAACTTGTGGTCACGGAAGTGGTGGAACGACTGGGAGTCAAAAACAGTTCAGATTATGCTCTTGCTCCTGGGGCTCACGAAGATTGTTTAGAAGGCAAGCTAAGAGTCCGTGGCTTAGAAGATGGCTCTATCAGCATTATGGTCGGCGAACGGGTTTTGGTTTTTGATGTTGTTGAAGGCGAAGCGGAATTTGACAATTCTGAACGTGATTGTCAGATCATTATTAAGACCCATTTTAAAGGCTCGCAAATCAGTTTCCAAGAAAATTATAAATGTAAAAAACAAAAGCCTTTTAGTACTAAAAAGCTTCTTAGCTTTTCAAAAGCAAAAGATAAATCCATATTAGAATATACCATATCTGTTATTGAGGGACGTAAATCGCAACAAAAAATAAAATGTAGATTGGAGTCCCAATGATTAGAGTTATAATGAGTTTGATTCTGATTATTCCTATATTCAGTGCAAATGCTGAAGTCAGTAGTGGGAGCGGTGCAGATCAAGGAACAACAGCAAGGGTAGCTCAAAAGACTGACGGTCAAAATTATAGTGTGAGACACTATGATGCGATTTTGAATCCAGACCCTAAAAAAAGACAAGCAAGTGCGGATTGTGATTTATTTATTGATAATAATGGAAGCTTTGGAACCTATGGTGAAGAACTTATACGTACTACTCGTAACGAGGACTTTAAAGCTTGTTTTTACGAAAAGATTGATTTTTCTTATTTATGCCCTAGTTACTCTAGGTTTAGAGAGGAAAAAAAGAGCCAGTTTCTAGCCTTTCTGTTTGCCTCTATGGCTACCTATGAAAGTGCCTGTCGGAAGGGTAGCAGCGCGCCAGGTGTTAATGGTAAGGCTGATGGTCTGTTTATGCTTGAGTATAGTCAGTCTCAAAGAAGAGCCGCAGGGAGAGATCCAAAGTATTGTGCTACCAATGAGAGCGTGGACACCCAAGGGATTACTTTTCAAATGCAGTGTGCGGTTTCTATCTTTTCCAAATCTCATTGTGGGACAGGGACTAAACCAGGGAAAAACTCTTCAGATTACTGGCAAAAGTTAAGACCTGGCTCTAAAGGTGCAGACCGTGCTATTACGGCCATGGCTAAAAAATTTCCTGATTGTGGGAATTGATCCTTAAAAGACCTGTGAACTCAAATAGTCCTTAGGGCAAAGACTTAGAGACCACCATGTGGATATCTCGGCCTGAAGGATTTTGAAAGGGTCGAAGTCCAAACTCACCAATCACCGCATAGAGATGATCAAAAATATCGGCTTGGATGCTTTCATAAGCACTCCAGGCCGTATCAGTAGTAAAGACATAGATTTCAAGAGGGAGTCCCTCTGGTCCTGGAGCAAGCTGTCTGACAAGGAAAGTGAGATTCTTGTGAATGAGAGGATGGTTTTTAAGATAGGCGATGATGTAGGCTCGAAAAGTACCTAGGTTAGTAAGTTTACGAAGGTTTACGTTATTAAGACCTTCACTAAGATCAGTCTGTCCTAAATTTTTATTAAACTGCTCTAGCTCCAGAGCCTTTTCGTTCATATACTGTTTGAGAACTTGAATTTGACCCAATCTTTGAAGGTCATCAGAACTTAAAAACTTTACAGTGTTAAGGTCTACACTCAGACTGCGTTTAATTCTGCGTCCACCAGACTCTTGCATTCCTCGCCAATTTTTAAAAGAGTTTTCCAGAAATTTATGGGCAGGAATGATGGTGAAGGTTTTGTCCCAGTTTTGAATGGTCACAGAATTCAGAGCGATCTCGATCACATCTCCATCGGCTCCAAACTGTGGCATTTCAATCCAGTCTCCGACACGAAGATGTCCATTAGTGGTCAGTTGCACTCCTGCCACAAAAGAGAGGATGGTGTCTTTAAAGACCAGCATTAAAATGGCAGTCATGGCTCCTAAACCACTGATAAAAATAATAGGTGATCTATCTAGCAGTATGGAAAGCACAAGAATAAAGCTTGCAAAGAAGGCTAGAATTTGAATGCCTTGTAAGTACCCCTTGATGGGACGAGTGCGTGAAAGTGGAGACTTATTATAAATGGTATTGATGATACGCAAGCAGCTCGAAATGATAAAAAAACCAAAAATTACATATAAGGCTAACACAGATCGATCAATAAGAAGCACGATGGAGTCTGGAAGGTCAGGAATCCACTTGGCTCCAAGATTTAAGATGGTCAGGTAGGGTAATGACAATATCCAAAAGACAAGCTTATCGTCACGCAGAAAGATATGGACTAAGGTTTCATCGCGATGACTGACTTTTTGCAGTATTTTTCTTAAAACGATTTTAATCACACGATCGAAGATAAAGATGGCCAAAAGAAGACAGACTAGACCTATCAAGATTTGGGACGAGTTTGAACTCAACCATTGGGGCCATAGTGAGTGTGAGGGGGTTTCCATATCTAAACTCCTAGGTTCATTTTAAAATTGAAGTTCTAAAAGATAGAACATAGCTTGGGCTCCATGTGTACGACCTAGTAGAAGGCGGAAATGGTGACCACAGATACGTAAGTTATTGGTATTACAAATATATCCCTTCCAGTCACATAGAAAAAATATATAAAGTATTATATTATATATATTTTACCAATATGAAGTGGTGTGATAGCTTAAAAGTGTAACGAGCTTTCTTGAAATTGTGCTTAAGCTTGCTGACCCTGATTGTCATAGCTGCGTAGGGGGACAGAAATGTAAGACAAAGCTTGGAAGTTAGGTTATAAAAAAGCTATAAGAATAAGAAGCATATTTTAATTAGTTTTTAAATTAAGAAAAATAAAATACTCAATGAGTAAGTATTATAAACGACAATAATAAGGAGCGTAAAATGACAATGATCAACTCACAAATTCCAGAGTTCAAAGTACAAGCCTATCATAACAATGACTTTGTAACAGTGACGGATAAAGACCTAAAAGGAAAATGGTCTATATTTTTCTTTTATCCTGCTGACTTTACATTTGTTTGCCCTACAGAGTTAGGTGACATGGCTGATAAGTACGCGGCCTTTAAAGAAATTGGTGTTGAAGTTTATGGTGTAAGTACAGACACTCACTTTACACACAAAGCGTGGCATGATGCTTCTGAAACGATCAAAAAGATCAAGTATCCCATGCTAGCTGATCCTACGGGTGCTCTTTCAAGAGCTTTTGGTGTGTACATCGAAGAAGAAGGTTTGGCTTACCGTGGAACATTTGTTGTGAACCCAGAAGGTAAGATTAAAGTTGCAGAAATGCACGATAATGGGATTGGTAGAAATGCTGATGAACTTTTGCGTAAAGTACAAGCCGCACAATTTATCGCGACTAATCCTGGCGAAGTTTGCCCTGCAAAATGGCAACCAGGAGCTAAAACATTAAAACCAGGTTTAGACTTAGTAGGAAAAATTTAATTCTACGTTACAGTACCTGCGCTTACTTTTAAAGCGCAGGTTTTCCTTAAGATTTCTTAGTGAAATGTGTTGCTTTACAAAGTGAAGAACAAAGCCGAGATGCAATCCCCTTAAAACAAGACTGCCTTCTGAAAGCCATGATTCTAAATGGTTTGTTGGTGACGTCTATGTAAAGATAAAGGAGCTTTAAAATGTTAGATACCTCTATTTTAGAACAACTAAAGACTGTTTTTGAAAAGTTAGAAGATCAAGTGGATCTGGTCTATGACGAGTCTGCTCATGAGGATCAGAAGGATTTGTTAGAAATACTTGGTGACGTGGCATCGACCTCTCCTTTGATTGTGGCAAGACCTTCTGGACAGGTTTCTTCATTCCCAAAGTTTGAAATCTATAGAAAGTCTGTTGCAACGGGGATTATTTTTAAAGCTCTTCCCAGTGGTCATGAGTTCACTACTTTGATTGTGGGAATTTTAAATGCCGATGGTAAAGGTAAAATGCCTGATGACGTCTTGGCGCAAAGAATCCGACGCCTCAAAAAAAATATACATCTGCAAACCTATATCTCTTTAACCTGCGAAAATTGTCCTGATGTGGTTCAGAGTTTAAATCAGATTGTGTTAATTCATGGAAGTTTCACTCACGAAATTATTGACGGTGGTTATGTCCAGCAAGATATCCAAACATTAGGAATCCAAGGTGTTCCCAGTCTTGTGGCAAATCAAAAACTCATTCATTCTGGTCGAATCCAACTCTTAGATCTGGTTCAAAAGTTAGAAGAGACTTTTGGGATTGATGAAAGCATTGAAGTGAAACCAGTAGATGAACATCTAGGACACTTTGATGTGGTGGTTGTCGGTGGAGGACCTGCTGGGGTGTCTGCGGCGATCTATAGTGTGAGAAAAGGTTTATCCACGGCCCTTATCACTGAAAAGATGGGTGGACAGGTTCAAGAGACCAAAGGTATAGAAAATTTAATTTCTGTAGTGTACACCGAAGGCCCACAGTTAGCGGCAAAGTTACATGAGCATGTGACCAGTTATCCTGTTCAGGTCTTAGAACATCGACGGGTGAAGTCCATCACTAAAGGCTCAAAGCCCAAACATATTGAACTAGAAAGTGGTGAAACTCTCAGTGCAGATTCGGTGATCATTGCAACAGGTGCTAAGTGGCGCGAACTAGGTGTGGAAGGTGAAAAGGAATACATTGGCCGCGGGGTCGCGTTTTGTCCTCACTGTGATGGGCCCTATTATAAAGGTAAATCTGTGGCAGTGATTGGTGGTGGAAATTCAGGAGTGGAAGCCGCTATTGATCTAGCTGGAATTGTCAAAGATGTTACTGTTTTTGAATATAATGAAAATCTTAAGGCAGATCAAATTTTGGTAGATAAACTGAAGGCTTTACCTAATGTAAAAGTGGTTACTCAGGCCAAGACCTTAGCTGTTTTAGGGGATGGTCAAAAAGTGACGGCATTAAAATATGAAAAGACGGATTCTAAAGAGGTGATCACTCAGGAGTTAGATGGAGTTTTCGTGCAGATTGGTCTTGTTCCTAATAGCCAATTTTTAAAAGGCACCTTAGAACTGACAACTTTTGGCGAGATCCCCACAGACGAAAAAGGCCGCACTTCAGAAAAGGGGATATATGCCGCAGGTGATGTGACAACCACTCCATATAAACAGATCATCATTTCAATGGGAGAGGGAGCTAAGGCGGCATTAGCGGCATTTGAAGACAGAATGTATCAGTAATTCATTTGGTACATGGCTTTACAGCAAGAAAAGACCTCCGTTTTTCGCAAAACCTGGACTTAGCGATATTATATGGATTGGCATATAAACTGCACTTAATGACTAAAAATTAAGAAGTAGAGGTCTACCCATGAAACATTTAATACTTTTTCTATTATTATTACCTGCCTATGCTACAGCCCAAGTTGAACGTCCACCCCCAGTATGTGAGCTTAGCCTTTGATGGTTCTAAGTCTACTGAAATGTGGAAGAGCACCTTAGATTTTGCCGCCAGAAATGACGTGAAATTTACGTATTTTGTCAGCTCTGTCTACTTTATTGACAATGGGAATAAGCGGACCTATGTCGCCCCTAAATTGGGTGCAGGAAAATCGGCTATTGGTTTTGGTGGAACAGCAGCAGATATTAAAGCTAGAAACTCTTGGATGGAAAAGGCCATTGCCCAAGGTCATGAGATGGCAGGCCACGCTAATGGGCATTTTGATGGGGGTAAATGGTCTTTAACAGATTGGCTTAATGAATTAGCTCAGTTCCAGCTCTTTATGTTTGAAGCCCCTAACTATGGTGGGGTTAAAAACCTTAAGCTTTGGGATTATGCCTACTCAAATCCTAACTTTGGTTTTAGGGCACCTCAATTAGGTCATAATGCCAATATGTTTAAAGCTCTTAAAAGTTCGGGTTATAAATACGACACAAGTAAAATTAAACGTATGGATCAGTGGCCAGTGAAAAACTCTGAAGGACTATGGGAGTTTGCGTTGGCTGGTATTAAGTTGAGCCGCTCAGGAAAAAGTACGGCTTCAATGGATTATAATTTATATGTGGCTCAATCAGGTGGTGTGAAAGGTAATTCCAAAAACTTCCAAGCCTGGGAAGATGAAGTTTTTGAAACATACATGAATTATTTTAAAAATAACTATCTTGGTAACCGTGCTCCTATCGATATTGGCCATCACTTCTCTTTATGGAACGGTGGTATCTATTGGAATGCTATGCAAAGATTTGCACAAACTGTTTGTAATTTACCAGAAGTGGTTTGTGGTACTTATCAAGATCTTTTAAGTTTTGTGGAAAAGAAATCAAGTTCGACTTTGAATGCATATCAAGCAGGAAATTTTAAAAAGATGAGTTCTAATGCGATGCCAGCAATTTTACACAGAACATCTACAGTCAATCACACTGGGGAGCTTAATGCTAAAGAGCTAGACATTCTCCAACACCAACTTTGTCCACCAGAAGCTCATGACGAAGATTCTGAAGAGATCAAATTTGTTCCTTCACTAGGAACTCTTGAAATCTAACGGAGTATATCGAATGGTAACAGATGAGAATGATACAGAGAAAAGTCCCGTAATTAAGGATTTAGTCACTCTACCTTTTGTGGTTCTTTTTTTAATTCTTTCAGGATTCTATAAACTTGTGTTTTGTCTTCCTTTATTTTTACTTCATGGAGCGACTCGGAGGTCCCTCTTTGCATTTCTTAAAGAAAGCTATGGTTCGTTAAGCAAAGACTATCAAGAGCAGGTTAGATCTAGATATGATTATTCAATGTATTGAATAGTAAGTTCAGATTATACAGTATTATAAAAGACCGAAGACTCTGTTAATATGATCTTGTGCTTAGGAATGGTCTTAAGCCAATCTACAGGAGGTCGTGATTATGAAAAAGGTTCTAGTCACACAAAGAAGCGAAACTCCTCACTGGGTGGGGGATGGGTTTCCTGTCAGATCAATATTCACTTACAATGATTTGGCAAAAGAGATGTCACCATTTTTGTTGATGGACTATGCAGGTCCAGCTGAGTTTCCTCCATCAGCTCATAGAAAAGGTGTCGGAGAGCACCCTCATCGTGGTTTTGAAACAGTCACTATTGTTTACTCTGGTGAAGTGGAGCATCGTGATTCCGCAGGAGGCGGCGGTGTGATCAGCAGAGGTGATGTGCAGTGGATGACTGCGGCGTCAGGCGTTGTGCATGAAGAGATGCACGGTGAGAATTTTTCTAAAACTGGAGGACTGTTTGAAATGATCCAGCTTTGGGTGAATCTTCCACGCAAAGACAAAATGACAACCCCTCGATACCAAGGCATCACTGCAAAGCAAATACCTGCGGTGGATATTGATGGTGGAAGCTTAAGAGTCATTGCTGGGAATTTTCGGGAGCAACAAGGTCCAGCTCAAACTTTTTCTCCCATAAATCTGTGGGACATCAAAGTCAGTGAGGGTAGCAAAAATACTTTTACTGTACCTCAAGGTCATACGGCCTCAATCTTTGTATTGAGTGGAAAAATCCGTATTGGTGACAAAGAAGTTGAAGATGCGACTTTGGCACTTTTGGAAACCGAAGGTGATCGCTTTAGTTTTGAGGCACTTCAAGATTCTAAAATTTTATTTTTAGGAGGAGAGCCTTTAAATGAACCCGTCATCGGTTATGGTCCATTTGTCATGAGCACTCAAAAAGAAATTTATCAAGCGTTCATGGACTACCAAGACGGGAAGATGGGTCAGCTGGTGAAAGCCTAAAGACTTCACTAAGCAGGAAACGGAATGTCGGGGAGCGGAATATAATCTATTTCGCCCTCGACTTTACCCATTTCTTGTTTTTCCCAACGTTTTGCTGCTTGCTGAATTTTTTCTTTGCTAGAAGAAACTAAGTTCCACCAAATGTAGCGCGGCTCTTTAAAAGCGGTCCCCCCAATGAGGATCAAAGTGGTCCCTTTACCCAATTCTAATGAAATGTTTTTAGGATCACTGACAATGATCAAATCATCCATTTCAAGCTTATGGTCATTGATCGTAGCTTGTCCCTCTACTAGAAAAATTCCAATCTCTTCTTCGGCAAGGCTCAATTTGTGATTTAAGTCTTGAGTGGATTTCATTTCCGCAAAAAATGTAGGAGAGTAAGTTTTTACAGGAGAAGTCAGCGTGTACCCCTCTTCTTGATAAGTTCCAATCATTAGTTTTCCATTCAGACCTTCGGTGAATTCGATGTCGGGAATTTGCGACTTTGGATAATGTGTAAAATTAGGGTCGGTGTCTTCGTGTTCTACAGGCAAAGCCACCCAGACCTGAATGCCGTGAATGGGTGCGCTAGGATTAGGGAATTTGTCCTCGTCAGGGGTTCTTTCTGAATGAACAATGCCACGTCCTGCAGTCATCCAATTGATGTCGCCAGGAGAGATGACTTGTGAATAACCTAGACTGTCACGATGATGGCCTCGACCAGAAAATAGGTAGGTCACAGTTGAAAGACCAATGTGGGGATGAGGGCGAACATCAAGCATGGCGGTTTCAGTGATTTTAAGTGGCCCCATGTGATCCAAAAAAACAAAAGGTCCTACATGGCGACGTTCAGCGCTAGGAATAGTTCTAGCTACCATAAATCCACCAAGATCACGCTTGCGACCACTGATAATGATATTTTCTTGACTCATAAAAACACCTCGCTTTTGTAAAAGTATAAAATTTAAAACTTAAATTTAGTATTTAAAAAATTAAATTATTAGTCTGCATTATGTGTTTTCTTTATTCAATGTGATGTATAATGGACATCATGGATTTAAATGAAATACTTGTGTTTGTGAAAGTCATTCAAGCGGGCAGTTTTAATAAAGCTGCACAAATGTTAGAGATGCCCAATTCCACGGTCAGTTCAAAGGTCTCTAGTTTAGAAAAAAGATTAGGTGTGACATTGATTCACAGGACCACGCGAAAATTAAATCTTACGCAGGTGGGTGAAGAGTTTTATGTGAATTCATTAAAACATATCGAAGGACTTTTGGAGGCTCAGGATCAAGCCAGTCTTACGCAAGGTGAGCCCACAGGAACTTTAAAGGTGACAGCTCCACCACTGGTGGCCAGTCATATTTTGCCAGAAGTGATTGCTGAGTATGTAGAGACTTATCCCAAAGTGAATTTTGAGCTTTTGGCCACAGATGACCCAGTGGATTTGATTTCAGAAAACATTGATTTAGCCATTCGGACTGGCAAGCTTGTTGACTCTACGTTTAAGTTTAAAAAATTGGGTGTCAGTTACTTTGCGCCGTTTGCAAGCCCCAAGTATTTAAAAGCGCACCCTAAGATCGTACACCCGAAGGATCTGTTGCAACATACCTGTTTGCAATTCACAAGTGTGGGCAAAGACAGTTGGGATTTTGTCAGTTCCAGTAAAAGTCGTGTCAGTGTAAAGATGAACAAAAAATTTATCATCAATGAGTTGGGTGCCATTAAGGAATTGGCAATGAGTGGGAAAGGGGTGGCCCTTTTGCCGACTTTTATTTGTGATAAAGAGACAGATAAAAAAATCCTACAAAGAGTTTTACCTGACTGGAAGTCTGAAGCCCGTGAAGTGAGCTTTATTTATCCTGCTCACAGATTTGTATCGCCAAAGCTTAAGGCTTTTATAGATTTAGCAGGAGAGAAGATCAAAGCAAGATTGAGTGTGTGACAAAAGGTAAAACTTAAAAGCTCGCCATCAGTTTTTGACAACGATCTATGACTTCTATTTTGTTTTCAGGGTGTGATTTACAAAGGGAGTTAAGGTTGTCATAGCGTCTGATGTATTCCTTTTGCTGGCGAAGGTGCTGAGCGAAGCGTTCCTTACCTCCGAATCGATTCGGTGCCTGTCGCATCTGATCTAACATCACCATACTGATTTCACTTCTGATTTCATCATTTATATTAACTTATGAACAAATATAAGAATTTTATTGTAGCTTCTGTCGTGTTTTTTCTTTTAGGCTATCTGATTTTCTATATGAACCCCGCGTTATTTGAATTTGAAAAAGATCACTTTAAAGCGCAGCTTTCCAAGCTGCAGTATATCTTTATTTTGCCTGCCGTGATCGTAATCTGACTTGAAATATTGGATGCGCATATGCCTCGATCAAACTAGCTAGCTGAAAATCATAAACACGGGCTAGTTATTCATTTTACATTTGTTACTTAGATGGAATTTTGAGTAAAGTTGAGACATAAACTGGGGCGACCGACGGGGCTTGAACCCGCGACAACCGGAATCACAATCCGGGGCTCTACCAACTGAGCTACGGCCGCCACAAAAGACAGGTTTCAAAATCTACTGATTTCGTAATGAAATCAAGAGTTTTTAACCAGAAGTGGGGAATATAAGAACGAAACTCAGAAAAGCCAAGCCTAAACCTAGATCGTGCCTAAAATTAGGGCAAAGCTGAGCGCATAAAAAAAGGGCCTCTTTGTATAAGAGGCCCTAAAGGGTAAATCTAAATTGATCGAAAATATTAAGCTGAGGGTCTAAACCAGCAAAGAGGTCGTAATCCACGAGGGTGATTGTCTTTTTTGTTGCAAGTTCCATAGCGTTCATCATTATTGCTGACGTCATTTCTATAAGAGACATCACAGATAGCACCTTGGAAGTACGTGTCTGTTCTGCACTGAGACTCTGGGTGATTGTCGTTAGTTCTTGAAACCACATTAGGATTAGGTGTGGATAAACTGATGGGCTTAGATGCTGACCCAAAAGAGTTAAACATGCGTCCAATGGCGTATCCACCCATAGTGGCTCTTAAGCAGATCTCTTGATCATCGCTATTTGTGAAGCTTTTGGCGCATTCGGCTTTGGCCATATTCAGTTCACTAGCAGGATAATTAGAAAGATTAGGACCAGCTACAGCAAGATTAAGCTTTTGTCCTTCGATCAAAAGTCTTCGGAAGCACTTCAGGCTGGCGTAGTAATCGGCTTGTCCTTCGTTGCTAGCCCAAGCGGCTCCACCCCAAAATCCGCCTGCTTTTTTAGGTGCACCACCAAGGTGATGTCCTAACTCATGACAGGCGACGAGACGAAACGCATCGACAGTCACATCAGGGTGACGCGCAAGACCACCGTACATGACAATGTAACGATAAATGCCAGACTGATACGCCATCGCATTGACGTCAGCGGTTTCCCATTTACGTTCAACCACTAAGCGAGCCGCGTCCACACGGCTGACTTCTAAGTTCATAACAGCTTCAAATTCATCTAGCACTTGATCAAACTCTGCCTTGGTGATTCCACCTGAAGATTTTTGGTCTGCAGGAAACGACAGGTCGTTTTTCGGAAAGCAATCTGATGTGTGTGCATGATGAAATGAAGTGGTGAATAACCCTATTGATAAGATAATGAATGCCTTAAGCATATTTTTGGCTCCCTTCCTTATAATTGCCCCATTCCTTGATTGAGCAACGCGTTAGGTCTAGGTGACCAGCAGATTAAGCTTTTCATTTGTATAAATATTTTTTATGAAAGAACGCTTATTTAGTAAGCAGTTAATATCATTTCACTTTTAAGGTTTTTTTTTGTAAACCTTAATGTGACCTAGTTTTAAATCACATCGGAAGTCTTAGGACCAAAATCAAGGAGAGTTATGTATTTACTAGACAAATGGGAGAACGAAGCCCGAGTCGTTGTAAAGGCGTTAGAGTGCAAATCCCTAAGGGAAAAGCCCTCATGCTTTTTGATTGTTGCAGAGGATTATAAACAACTCTCAGTTATATCTAAAAATTTACTGGAAAAGTGGCAGCTTGAAATCTTTAAAGATGAAAAAGAAAGTTGCAGATGTTTTAAAAACAGGGACACGCAAGTGTTGGTCGTCATTTTAAACTTTGATAAAGAAGAAAGTCTATATGGGCAGCTTTGTGATAGCTTAAGGGTCTATGTTCGCAACCAAGTGGGACAAGCTCTGCATGGCAAGTGTGATAAAGCTTACTTAGTTGTTGATGAAAATTCAAAACATGCTCATGACATTGTCACAGGTGTTACTGAAGCTATCACTTTTGGAGCTTACAGTTTTAAAAACACTAAGAAACCGACTTTTAGCATCTATATGAAAAAAGCTTTGGTGGAGACAGCACATCAGGCATGGCAAAAGGCTGAGGCCACCAACTTTGCGCGCTTTTTGGTGGACATGCCCGCTAACGAATTGAACCCTCAAAGTTATGTGCAGCTTTTGCAAACCTTGGTGAAGGGCAAAAAAGATTTTAAGATCACTGTAAAAAGCAAAGACTTAAAAAGTGAAGGCTACGAACTGGTAGATGCTGTGGGTAAAGGGGCTGAAAATCCCCCCGCGTTAGTGCGAGTGTCTTACACCGCACCTGCATCACAAAAGACCAAATCTAAGAAGGCTGGTCGAGTGGCCTTTGTCGGCAAAGGCATCACCTTTGATACGGGAGGTTTAGATCTTAAACCTTCTAACTTTATGCGATTGATGAAAAAAGACATGGGAGGCTCTGCGGCTGTAGCAGGATTGCTTTTTTATCATTTACAAAATCGTCCTGATCATGATGTGGATTACTTTTTTGCCATCGCCGAAAACTCAGTGGACGCTAATGCCTTCAGACCAGGTGATGTGTACCGTGGCGGCAATGGTCTAAGCGTTGAAATTCATAACACCGATGCCGAAGGACGCCTAGTTCTTGCAGATGCCCTAGCTTGGCTTGCCAAAGATAAAACTCCACCTGAAGTGGTGATTGATGTTGCGACTTTAACAGGAGCGATCAAAGCAGGTTTGGGGTCTTATGTGGGTGGACTGTTTTCTAATGACCGCGCACTGTCTCAAGAGCTGCAAGACGCCTCTGCACGCACTGGTGATCATCTGTGGCCTATGCCTATGCCTTATTGGACTGAAGCTGAGATTAAAAAATCAGAAGTCGCAGACCTTGTGAATGCCACTGACGGTTACGGGGGTGCCATCACTGCCGCTCAGTTTTTAAAACAATTTGTTCCTAAAAAATCCAAATGGGCACATTTAGACATTTACGCTTGGATTGATTCGGCTCGTGGTCCTTTTAAACAAAAAGGGGGATCAGGACAGGGAGTTTTGGTGCTGCTCGATTGGCTGCAATCTTAAGAATCAACGGGTTCTTATTTCTTTAAGCTGTAATTTTTAAAATCAAAATGAAGCATTTTTTAGTTTCTGAGCCTAGTTTTTTGTGGGCTTATAAGAATTTATGATAAGATCAACTGATGTTAAGGTCAGTTTTTCAAAAAATCTTAGGAATTATCTTACTGATAGGTCTTTGGGGTATCGTATTTGAAATATCTGCTGTCGTTTTGACTTCTAAAGCTTGGGCAAAACAGCCTAAGGCCAGTTTGGGTACCGAAGCTGCGCAGACGACGTTCTCACCTGAGAGGGCAGAAGAGTTTGCCTTTGTACGATTAAAAGATGCCACACAAGAAGATGCTGTTTTTAATCCTGAACAGTACAAAGACATGGACTCAGTGTGGGTGGTCTTTCAAAAAGGATGTAGCACTTGTCATAAGGTTCTTAAGGAAAGCTCTTGTTACGCCAGAAAAAATAAAGTGGCGGTTATTGCTCTGGGGCTTTATGACACGCCTTCAGAGCTTCTTAAGGATGCACGCCAACATGGTTTTAAAGGTCCTGTGGTGACTAGCGAGGAAGCTGTGGATGTGAAGTTCAATTTAGAAGTGACACCCACCACATTTGTGATGCACAAAAATCAACTGCGCAAAAAATTTGAAGCCTATGTGTCTTGTGCCAAAATCAAATCGGCACTTAAGAAGCGCGAGTATTAAAAAGCTTGTATTTTTTAATATAATGCACGACCTGTTCTGGAACTAACCTTTCCCATGCGGGATCACCTTCCGTCATCATACGTCGAACTTCTGAGGATAAGGTGGACGCACTGACTTCATCGCAACCCGCTAAATCAATAAGCTTTTTGTTTTGAATCAGATAATCGTATAAACCCACAAGCTTTGCGTTAGGAAAAAAGCTTTGCGTGGTGGCACAGATTTCATCGGTTTTATAAGGGTAAACATAAACACAGCTATTACGATCAAAAAGTTGGGCGGCCCCTTCAAAAATACCACCGTCTAAATCTAGGCATTGGTTTTCATCAAAGAAGTAATCCAGTTGATTTCCGCCGATGACCATAGCAACAGGTTGTCCTGTCCATTGTCTTAAGTATTGCTTCAGGCGATAAAATTCAACAAAGTCAGAAATGATCACCTTACACCCGATTTGCGCCAGACAGTCCACACGATCTAAAAAGTCCTTACGGTCAATGGCTTGATTCTCTTCTAAAAGTTGAGACATGGTGATTTCAAAAAAAGGAACAGGTGAGGTGGGCAGATTAAAATCTTGCTTGAACTGTCCAATGCCTGATTCTGAAATTTGTAAATTCACATTTGTAATAGGGCGAAAGGCACCTCGTTGCACAAAAACAGCCTGATCAAAAAAGATATCACCAGCATGGGCCACTGCTCCGTTTTCATCAAAAACAACTGCGGAAGTCATTTTTTGTTCTAAGAGCTCTAGGCACATCAATCTATTATCAATGTGCTCTAAATCAGGACCGTTAAAACTGATCATATCTATATCCACACGGCCGTGGCTGATGTTATCCGTTAAAGAAGCAATAAAGTCCTTGGGTGAGTGAAGCTTATAGTAACACGCATACAGAAGATTCACACCTAAATGCCCTAGGGCTTCAGCTTGTTGTAAACGTGTGTTGTCCTTCATGTTCACGTGCAAGACCACATCGTTAAACTTATCACCAGCTTCTGTTTGAAAGCGCACAGCCAGCCAGCCATGACGACGGTTGGTGGCCACAGTGTTGGCAAAAGTAAAAAAACGCTTATGTTGTTTGTCTTTCAAGCGAGTTTTTAGCAGATGAAACTCATGAGTGATCATTTTTAAGACTCTGGATTGGCAGACATAACGTCCTGACTCTTCTTTTCCATAGATCTCATCACTAAAAACCATATCATAAGCAGAAATGGCTTTAGCTACGGTGTTGGACGCGTGTCCTGCTTGAAAGAAGTGGCGTGCGACTTCTTGCCCAGCTCCGATCTCTGCGAAGGTGCCGTAAATGCTTTCTTCCATGTTGATCTCATGGGCTTTTTTGATCGTCGGGATGATAAAGTCTTTTGCTGTTTCCATGTGAGCCTTAATCGTTTTTAGATTTACTGAGCGTTCTTTTTCATTTCCTCTTCTTTAAGAGTGCGTCTTAAGATTTTACCTACGTTGGTTTTAGGAAGTTCATCACGGAACTCTACAAACTCAGGTCGTTTGTAACCAGTCAGTGTCTCTTTGGCAAAACTTTTAATTTCTTCTTCTGTGAGACTGGGGTCAGACTTCACAATAAACACTTTCACAGTTTCGGTTGATTTCTCGCTAGGAATTCCAATGGCAGCCACCTCTAAAACTTTAGGGTGAGCAGCAAGGGCATCTTCCACTTCATTGGGATACACGTTAAAACCTGAAACTAAAATCATATCCTTTTTACGATCTACAATTTTGAAAAATCCTTGTTCATCCATGGTGGCGATGTCACCAGTTTTAAATAGCCCCTCTTTGGTAAAGGCCTTGGCGTTCTCTTCGGGTTTGTTCCAGTAGCCACGCATGACTTGTGGACCACCAATGCACAGCTCGCCACGTTCGCCTTGAGCCACTTCCACATCGTTATCATCTACAATTTTCATAACAGTGCTAGGAAGAGGTAAACCAATGGTGCCAATTTTATGAGTGCCGTCCAAAGGATTACAACTGGCTACAGGAGAAGTTTCTGTCAAACCAAAGCCTTCAAGGATAGGTTTGCCTGTGAGTTTTGTCCAACGTTCACAAACCGCGTTCTGTAGGGCCATACCTCCAGCCACTGCCACTTTAAGTTGTTTGAAATTGATCTTGGTAAAGTCAGGATGATTCATCAGAGCGTTGAACAGAGTGTTTACACCTGTCATCACCGAGTACTTTTCTTTTTGCATCAACTTGATAAAGGCAGGGATGTCTCTAGGGTTGGTGATGAGAATATTTTTACAACCATAGTGCATGAATGCAAAACAATTCACTGTTAAAGAAAAGATATGGTAAAGCGGCAAGGGAGTTAAAATCACCTCTTCGCCTTTAATGATAAAGGGCCTCTTCCACTCTAAAATCTGTAACATGTTGGATGCAATATTTTTGTGTGTGAGTTCTGCACCTTTAGCTACACCTGTCGTTCCACCAGTGTATTGCAAGAAGGCCGTATCATTGACAGAAGACTCCACTTTGACTTTTGGAGCTTTGGCACCAATGTTCAGCGCTTCATGAAACCCAACACTGCCTTTAATGGCGTTCACAGGAGGTGTTTTTCCCTGCTGTTTGAATTCTTTTTTGTTTTTTAAATTCAGAACAAAGTTATAGATCATGCTCTTAGGCCAACCTAAAAGATCTCCCACCTCTGTGGTGATCACAGTTTTGATCGAGCATTGAGATGCAATTTTATTATAGCGGTGACCAAAGGGCGAAAAGATAAGTAGGGCTTTGACATCTGCGTCTGTGAACTGATGAAGCATTTCGCGTTCTGTGTACAGAGGATTGGTGTTGACGATGATCAGCCCCGCTTTAAGTGCTGCGATGAGAGCTATGGGATATTGCAGGAGATTGGGGAGTTGGATGGCAATACGATCGCCTTTTTTTAAGCCGATATGGTGAACAAAAAAGGAGGCTAAGTGATCACTCATTTCATCAAGTTCATTAAATGTAAGCGTACTGCCAAAGTTTTGAAATGCAATTTCATCTTTGTAATTGCTGACTGCTTCTGCAATGACTTGAGTTAAAGGTTTGATTTCGCTCTCATTGATCTCCGTATTTACACCTTGTGGATATGACTTGATCCAAACTTTTTCCATGCGTATCCCCCATACTTCAATTACTGCTTGTATTTTTAGCAGTTTGCTCAGCCATTTGAAAAAAAGGCTGACTGCGGTTCATAAAATGCTATAAAGCCTAAAGATAATCATGACATAGTTTTTTATGGTGTGGGAGGGCATATCGAAAGTTTAAGCCAGTGGGTCATGGAATGGTTTACAATCTATGCTTATCAGCCAGAAATTGTTTACCTGTCTGTGATCGGCCTTATGCTCTTATCTGGTTTTGGGCTGCCCTTGCCTGAAGAGGTGGTGATCATCTCTTCGAGTCTTTTAGCTTTTATGGCTTTACACCCCCACTTATACCCTCCGCCAGAGCCTGGTCTGCGGGGTGTGGATGTCTATATGTTGGCTGCGGTTTGTTTTTTTGCAGTTTTATTCAGCGATTTTGTGGTGTTTCAGCTAGGGCGTACTTTTGGGCACACTAGTATGTTTCAAAGTATGGTGAATCCCCGCCTATTTAGACGCGCAAGATTTTGGACCACTAAATATGGGGCATTGATGGTAGGGGTCTTTCGCTTTATTCCAGGTATTCGTTTCCCAGGACACTTGGCGTGTGGAGCATTAGGGATCTCCCCGTGGAAGTTTTTACTTGTAGACACTATTGTGGTCATCCTTGTGATTCCCACTCAGGTCTTTTTGATTGCCTTTTTTGGTGAAGACATTTTGGCCTTTATGAAAAAGTATAAGCTCTATATCGCTGGCATTGTGGCGGTAGTGGTCTTATACATCATTTTTAAGATCTTTATGACCATCCGCCGCGCTCTTTTAGCTCGCAGAACTAAAAGACAAGAAGCTGCACTTAAGAATCGTAATTCTGTTGAACCTTAATTTCTGGCGACAGTCTGTGCGTCCTAAATTTTATTCGTGAGCTAAAACTTTTTTGGACACAATTTTTAAATGCGCATCAAGGTCGTAGACCAAGGGCACACCAGTTTCAATTTCAAGTTGTGTGATATCTTGGCTAGAAATGCCTTCGAGTTGCATGATCAGAGCACGCAGGCTATTGCCGTGGGCCACAACCAAAAGTTTTTTTCCTGCTTGCAGTTGGGGAGCTAGTGTGGATTGCCAGAATGGGAGCACACGCTGTTGGGTCATCTCTAAAGACTCTCCAAGCGGAATGTCGGTGAGTCCCAGTTGGGCGTACTTGTCTTGTTCAGACTGGGGAATTTCGTGGGCACTCATACTTGGCGGTGGGGTCGAGTAGCTGCGACGCCATTCTTTAACTTGATCTTCACCATATTTGGCAATGGTTTCGGCTTTATTTAATCCTTGCAGAGCGCCGTAATGACGTTCGTTGAGTTGCCAAGCTTTTTGTACGGGAAGCCATACTAAATCCATATTCTTTACAATAGTCCACATGGTAAAAATAGAACGTTTCAAAACTGAGGTGTAAACCTGATCAAAGTGAGTAATGCCATGACGTTTTAAATTTTCTGCTGCTGACAGTGCTTCTGCATATCCTTTTTCAGTCAAATCTGCGTCGTACCACCCTGTGAATTGATTTTTAAGATTCCATTCACTTTGACCATGGCGAATTAAAACTAATTGTGTATGTGCGCTCATTGTTAATCCTTTGAAGGCATTGCCGTTTAGGATTTCGTATCATTTTCTCTAAATTCAGTCTAGCGATGACGAGACTCTGTGCGCCTCTGTATCAAAAAGCCGTCCTTGAAAAGTCTGACGTTTCAGAAACTCATCCACAAGATACTGGTGGGTTTCCTTCTTACGTGAAGTCCAGCTTGGGGCAATCAGCTCTTCTTTTCTGGAGGCGTAGGCAGCGAGTCGGTGAACGGGAATGTCTGGAGAGAGTCGTTCGATAAAGTGAGTGACCATTTCTGCGTAAGGCTCACGTTCAATGGGAGTGAACTGCTCGGCAAAATATAAATCTGCCAGAGGTGTTTGATCTAAGACATGAAGATTATGCAGCTTCACACTGTCAATATTGAGAGAATTACAGATGCTTGCCGCCTCACGAACATCTTGTAGAGTTTCGTTGGGCCAGCCAAACATAAGATGCAGGCCGATCTTTACATCCGTGTTTTCACGAATGCGCTCGATGGCTTTAAAGGACTGTTCTGCTGTATGACCTCGTTTCATGAATTCTAACTGCGCATTGGAAAAGCTTTGTGCACCCAGTTCAATAAACATAAAACGCTTTTCATGAAACTCCTGCCAAAGTTTAAATAAAGCAGGGGAGATGCAATCAGGACGAGTGCCCACGACAAAACCTACGATGTCTTCGTATTCTAGGCAAAGCTCGAACTGCTCTCTTAAGGTGCTGATCTTCTCAAAGCTATTGGTGTAGGCCTGAAAGTACACCAGAAATTTTTTAGCGTTAAATTTTTTGCCGATTTGGGTTTTGTACTTTTCAATCTGTGCTCGGAGGTTCATGGTGAGGGATTCTGAACGCGCAGCAGACCCCCAAACATCACAAAAAATGCAGGTCTCCATGCCCTTTAAACCACGGCGATTAGGACAGTCATCGACTGTGGTGACAGGAATTTTATAAACTTTTTCCCCGAAAAGGCGTTCATAATAGACGCTAATGGGGTAATAGGGGTTGCCCTTCCATGCATTCAGGTTCATATAAGGTTTATGGTCGATAAGGATATACCTAGTCAAGATGAATTCCCTTTTGAGTGGATCACCACTAAAGATGGGTCTTTTACTCTTAAACCCTTACAAGAGGGATCTGAGTGGATGCACTCTTTACACGGGGCCTACAGTGAATCCCAGTACATTTATGGTGAGGCCATACGTAAAGCTCTTACAAGAACTGAAGCGGTGGCTTTGCCTCAACCACTGCATATCTTTTCTTTGGGACTGGGTTTAGGTTATGTCGAGTGGATTGCGCTTTTGGAATGCTTAAGGGCGCAAGTGCAGTTTCAGATTCACACTTATGAGTCTGAAGACAGTTTGAAGGATCTATTTATTCAGAATGCGTGTCATGACAGTTTGGCCTTTTCTTATTTAACCAAACATCTGCTTTTGGATTACACCCCAGAAGAGATTTCGCACGCTCTGAATGTTTTGAAGTTTAGTTTTTCACCAGATCATGAGGATCATACAAAGCCTCTTTGTTTTTATCCCGCCTTTCCGTCGGCGGATGTTGGCAGCACATCTTTAAACAGCCCTGCCTGTCATCTTATTTTGTATGATGCTTATAGTTCAAAGTCACAAAATGAACTGTGGGAGCAAAAGCAGTTAGAAGTGTTTTTGTCTTTACAGGCGGCAGAAGAGTTTTGTGTGTTTGCCACATACGCCAGCACTTCGGCATTAAAAAAAGCCCTTAAGAATAAGGGCTTCAAGTTAGAATCTAAAAAAGGTTTTGCGAATAAAAGAGAAAGTATCCTAGCCGTGAGAGACTTGGGCTCTCTTGGAGTTATTTAAACTCCAAGGCCCAGTTGTTTAAGCGACCAGCATCTAAATAAGCCAGATCAAGAATATAAAGCTGCCAGCGTCCAGCAGGTTCATTCTTTAAAACATTCATATCTCCTGTTGAGATTAGAGTATCGCCAAAAACTCCCACTAAGTTTCTCATAGAGCCCCCTTGGCGGTTACGTAAGTTGACCACTTTGCCTGTGGGACTTACTAAACCAATAGCAAGGTCACCTACATACGGGTGAGTGATATTGACATGAACTTTGATGTTTCTGCCCTGTACGGCTTGTGTAGAGTCAATGTTGCTCAGTAAGCCATCGCGAGAGTTGTCAGGAATATTTTGCACAGAGTTGGATTGGAACATGGCAGGTGTAGCACTACCAGTGTCTTCGTCTTCATCGTCTTCTCCGCCTACGTCAGTACCACCGCCGTTACCACCACCATTTAAGGCAGGAACGAAAGATAAGACGTTTTCAATTTTAGTGACGTCTTCCCCACGGCAACCACCATCTGCACACACATTGGATCTGCGGCAACCATTGCTAAATACGAAGTCGTTATCACCACGAACTAAAATGCCTTCTACTTCATGAGTTTGAGTGTTAAACACAGCAGAGCCTGAGTTCCCACCATAAGTATCTAGGTTGGCCACAAAGTAAGAATTAGCTACGGATCTTACACGAGCATTGTCAGCAATTTTAGAAGGTAGTCCTGCGGGGTGACCAATCACAACGAGTTCAGTATTGCGTGCGATGGTTCCTGAGCGACGGATGGACAAAGGCTGATAACCTACCACTGGTCTATCCAAACGAACAACGGCATAGTCGGCTCCTGCACCTTCAACTTGAGTGGTGAGAAGTTCGCGACAGCCATAAACATCATCTTTGGATAAAGTTTTATAATCATGGTTACGAGTTTTAAGCGCAAAACCAAAAGCAAACTTTGTAGTGTTACACGAAGATTGTGAACGGATACAGTGTCCAGCAGTCACAATAAGATCGGGTCCAACTAAGAAGCCAGAACAAAAAGCTCCTGTACCTTGATTTTGGAAAGGCTCATCAGAACACCAATTAGGACGAGAGGTTCTTACAGCTACACTGTTGCCTGATGTTACGAGATCAGAACTATAAAATAGACCTACAGTAGATTGAGCAAGTCTTTGAAATGCAGCATCGGCCTCATACCAGTCTCTGCGATCATCAGAACCATAGATCACTTGTGTTTCAAATTGTGGTTCCGTTGTTGTTTTGTGTGATTCTGCGTCTTGGCCACAGCCCGCAAGAAGTAAAGCCGAAAGTGCGAGCATAAGCGTTGCTGGTTTAAAAATCATTGACCCCTCCGTGGTTGCTTTTAATCCGTGCAAAAATACTGGACTAAAATTTAGATTTCCCCAGACAAAAGGATACGCTGACTAGACTTTTAGAGCGATTTTAAAAAATCTTAAATCAATCCAAAGGTCCTGTTTAAGACTAAAAACAATACTAAGGTCTAGTTGGTGATAGAAAACGCTTATGTTAATGATAAAAGCTTTGGTTGTAAAAGGTCTAGGTTTCTTACATTGCCTTAAAGAAATGAACTCTTAAAAAGTTCCTATAGAAATATGAAGACGTGCAGGAGACTCTCCAAGATATTTTTTACGATCTAATTTGAATCCTAAATCTACACTTAATGCACCTACTGGTGTGTTGAATCTGACTCCGACGCCTGCAGCATCACGGTAAGCATCATTGAAATTCACACCATCAATCAGCACAGCCCCACCATCATAAAAGACAGAGCCCCAGAGCTGTTTGTAAAGTGGCACGCGCATTTCTGTTTTAAACAAATAGTAATAGGAGTCGGTGGGAATAGTCAGAAGTCCTCCACCTTGATAACCCCCGATGATTTGCCCTTGTAAATCATAATTAGAGGGTATGCGTTCGTACTGTTTACTAGGGTCAAATCCACGAATGGTGTTGGCACCACCTAAGAAGAACGCTCTACTTTGAGGAAAGAAGTCCGTGTCACGACTTAAGTTTCTTAAATAACCACCGCGCACAGTGTTCACCCAAACTAAATGTTCATTCAAATCATCGTACCTTGTGTAGCTGGCTTGCATACGCACAAAAGAGTTTTTACTAGAGGCCGCATTACTCTCTACACGTGTTCCTAAAAGTGATGGTGCAAATTCGCCTTCGAGGCGTGAGAAAAACCCCTTTGTGGGCAAGACAGGGTTATTGCGATAATCAATGTCTACGGCTGGACCAAAGGAACCAATCTGTTCACGCACATCATCAGAAAAACCAGAACCTGCATGTTTAATATGATAAAATTTAATGTAATCAAAACCTAAGATGGTCCAAGTCGCTTTGATGTGGGAGTTGACCTGATTTTCAACTACAAAATCAAAACCGCTAGAGCTAAAAATGGTGGTCTGCTTACGTGTAGGTGTGTCTTCGATGTTAAAGATGTTTTTGGAACTGTCCACTGTCATACGACCACTGAAATTACTGCCAAATAAAAAAGGTTCAAAGAAAGAGACAAAACTTCTGTATTCAATAAAGTCTGACTCCAGAAAACTAGATTGGAGTTCAAGACGTGAGTTGATCGCACGCCCTGTTCCCCAGAGGTTGCGGTACAGCACTCCAGTGTAAGCTTTGATCGTGAGCTCCCTTTGGTTATTTACACCAAAACCCACTTGCACTAATCCAGGTTTTCTTTCTTCCACATCAATGCTCACCAGATGCCCAGGGCGGTCAACTTGTTTGATGAACTGGATGTCAGCTCTGGAAAATAAAGACAGAAGACCTAGGCGTTGACGGGCAGTTTGGAGCTTACTTGCTGTCAATACGTCTCCCACTTCAAATCCTAAACTTTTTTGAATTAAAAAATCAGAGGTCTTTTCGTTCCCTTTGATTTGAATGTCACCCACGATGATTTTTGGTCCTTCTTGGATTTCAATATCAATGCTAGCTAGACGCTGTTCGTAATCAATTTGGACTAGATTTTTTTTTCCAGGATTAAGTTCCGCTTTGAGATAACCTGTTGAGATGTAGTAATCAATAATGGTTTGTAAACCCTCTTCAAACTTATAAAAGTTGATCACATCATTCTGCTTTAAACCCAAAAGCACTTCCAGCCATTCAGAATCAATGTCTTTGTTACCTATAAAATTGATAGAGTAAATCCGAATGGGAACACCTTCATGAAGCTCAAAACTTAAGTTGAGCACATTGGGTTTAATAGGGTCTTCACTGACTTTCACTCCAGAGACAGAGGCCTCAAGGTAACCTTGGTTCTTAAGATCAGTAACAAGGTTATTGATTCCATTCTCGAAATCTTTAGAAGAAAAGCCCCCCTTTTTAATTAAGGCAGAACTTCGATTTTTGATAAACTGAACATAATATTTTTGTGGTCGACTGTATGAACCTAAAATTGTGATTTTTCCCAGCTTCGAATACGTTCCTTCTTGAATGTTGTAGGTGAGTCGAATGAGTCGATCTTGTTGAAAGTATTTTTTTTCATAAGTGACTTCGGTTTTGTTAAATCCCATCTCTGCATAAAGGCGTAAGATTAAACCTCTAAGATCTTCTTGAATGGAATAGGACGTGCTATTGAGCTCACTGAGATTAAAGGCCTCTTTAATCTTGGTGTCACTGATACTTGTGTTGCCGTTAAAGAGAACCAAATATTTTTGCTCGTCAGTGACATAAACCGTTTTATCTGTCAGATGAATATCAATTCTGGAGGTAAGATAACGTTCTTTTCTTAAGGCCACCATGACTCTTTGTTTGATCTCGTTGCTGTCATTGGTATTTAGTTTTTTGAGACTATCTTGGACAATCTTATACACGTCAGGGTTTTGAGTTTTCACAGACCAGCTTTTGGCCTGAGCACCACTCAAAAAAAGAAAAGTCACAAAGAGGAAGAATAGAGCTTTAAGGCCTCTATTCAAATTCAAAGCTGTACTGTACATCTACACCCATAACATTTTCTTCTAAAAAACGTCTTGTTCTTAATAATGTTGCGTCTTCAAGTTCGTAGTTCTCCCATCCTCCAATGATAGAGAAATTTTTGGTAAACTTGTACTCAATTTGTGTTGAGGTCCTTTTATTTGTTCCCAAGGTACGACTTCCAGTGGCTGAAAATTTAGGAGTGAATTTCTTTTGAATCATCACCTTAGGACTGACGTCCTGATCCTCAAAAGAAGAAGTGAAGTTGACCTGCACCCCTAAACGATCCTGTAAATCCCTTGCAAATTCATTTTGTAAAAAGATTCCGCCCAATTGGTATCCTGTTTGAGTCTGTTGACTGTCAGCACTGACTTCCTGTCCTGGGCGATAAGAATCTTTCACGCCTAGGGCGATCAAAGACAGGATTTGATTTTCAGATAAACTGGGTTGGCTGGAAAAGAACAGAGCAGGGGATTTGGCTGTACCCTGAATGATGACTTGAATGTCATAGTCTTTACCTAAAAGTTCATTATTGTCAGTGATACGAGTTTCGGCACTGATATTGAGCATAGCATGTTCTGCGGAAGTGCGATTAAAAGTGACTTGGCCCGAGTTGGCTTTAAAGCGCTTGTCCTGAAAGATCAGTTGCGAGTTAGGAGTCAGCTCCACACTTCCTGTGAGGATGGGAGCCGTGGGGCTGCCTTCAATGCGCAGATTTGCACTGGCTGTACCGTCGACCATAGAGTTTTTTACTTTTAAAGGCTGTTGGGTTTCTATTTTTACATCTAAGAGCAAGGGAGTACGTGCTCTGTTAGATTCGGGAATATGTTGGCTGATAGGAATGGAATACTTGGACCCATCGCCTTCTGTGAACTCCATTTCAAAAAAGCCATCAAAAATTTTAAAGTTACCACCTAGAGTGTAAGGGAAGTCATCGCCAGTAAAATAAAAATTACCGCTAGAGGTAGTTTTAACATTTTCTGGAATGTCTAAAGAGATACGATCTGTTTTACCAGCAAAGTTGACCTTTAAGCCATATTTTAAATCGATATATCCTGCTCCATCCACAGTACCACCTGCAAATTCACCGTGTGTGCCTTGGAATAAAATTTTTGTATTTTGCAATTCTAAATCTGAATGAATATTTTGAAAAGGATGTT
The DNA here is from genome assembly GCA_023954155.1 of Pseudobdellovibrionaceae bacterium. NCBI lineage: Bacteria > Pseudomonadati > Bdellovibrionota > Bdellovibrionia > Bdellovibrionales > Pseudobdellovibrionaceae > Pseudobdellovibrionaceae bacterium. The sequence goes on from JAMLIO010000004.1 coordinate 152,767, forward strand.
TGAGGTTTTCAAGTTTGACAAACAGGTTTCGGATTTTTCCTCGTCCAGACATTTGAAACTCTGGAAAGACTCTAAACTGACTTTGAATTTCAACCATTCCGCGCGAGTCACTCAGATCGGGGATAAAAGCCCGTAAAAAACTTAAGTTTAAATTTCCTTTGGCAGTATGAAGATCGTTCCCGTTAAACTTAATATGAAAGACGTTTTCCAGCGCATCTTTAAGATGAATCTGCCCATCAATTTTACTTTTATTAAATTTGATTTCTGTGGGGACCACGGACTGTAGACTGTAGCTGCTTTCTTTACCCACAGTGATACTTTCTAAAGCTAACGATCCAGTAAGATTTTGTTTTACATTCCCATGGCTGATCAAATGAGAGGTGCCTGTGATATTGATCTGGGCCTCTGTTTCTGTCACTTTGCTGTTGAACATGGTTAAAAGGGCCATGGGATTAAAATTAGAGTACTCAGCAATGGCTCCAAGAGTGGCATCCTCGTGGTGAGGAATTAAGAATCGTCCCTTTGCTCGTCCATCAAAAAAAGTCCCTTCGTATTCTGAATAGTCCTTGTGAATAATAAAATCAAAGTCGGAGGACCCCATCTGTGTGGCGGTCTGCATGGATTTAGTTAAAGCATGACCACTAACTTGAGGCAGAAGGATATGGTCCTTAAGGTCGACCTTCACTGAGGCCATACCCTCTAAGTTGACCCCTAGTTCTTTAAAGAAATTGATGTTGGCAAGACTGATGGAATCAGCAAAAGCAATGATATCAATCATGCCCTTAGGGTCCACCTTGCCTTGGATGTTGAACTGATCAGATAAATAAAAGACGGAACTGTTGACATTAACCTGTCCTTTGTCCGCCTTAATATCAATGTTAAGATTTTGGTATCGGTCCTTGTGCAGAATACCGTTGTTAAACTTAGCTTGTAGATCATAACTCATGGCCCCTAGGTTGAGTGGACCGTGCAGATCAATGCTCACATCTCCTTCACCTGAAATGTAAATGGGGACTTCGGCGATATCTTTGATCGCAGTAAAGATATCTTGCACAAAAACTCGGTTGGCATTGGCCTTCACAGCAATAAGATCTGTTAAAAGGTCCAAATGGATGTCAGCATAGATCAAAGAGGAATTGATCTTTGACTGGGAGTTTTTAAAATACAGCTGTCCTTTTTCGTAAGAGACCTTGCTGATCACCGAACCTAGATTGTAGTCAAAAAAACTAAAGTCAGAAAAATCAGCGTTGATTTCAAACACACCCCATCGTGAAGCGCCTTGAGTGGAGCCCGAAATCTTGCCTACTCCTTCTAGAGGAATGTTGGCAAGATTATTGATATCTTTAAAACTCACGAGGTCAGAACTGTATCTGATGTCAAAGCCCTTGGAGTAATCGACAAAACCATGGGTTTCCGCCACCGACTCATTAAACTGATGTGAACTTTCAAAGGTCACGTTCTTTAAACTTAAAGTTCCACTTGTAGTGAATTTATGTGGAGTCAGATCCACGATGACATGTGAAGAGTCTCTGGCGTTGCTGGACCACACTTTGAGAGTGTCGATATTCCCACTCACTTGGCATCCCACTTCGGGGGAAGGATAAAGAGGTCCTTTGCATTTAGCTGTGCCCTTAAGGGGAGCTAAAAGTGGGATGTCTTTTAGACCCAGATTATGTGTTAAAAAATATCCCAGTTCAAGTTCTTGAACTTTAATATGTCCTTCCACAGAGGCTTTTTTTTGCTTGAAGTCCGCATGGATTAGAATCTTTTCTGCTAAAGCACTTAGTTTTTGATCGTTCAGTTCAAGCTTTAAAATTTGAATCAGATCTTTTTTGAAGGTTCCATGTACTTCTGCTTGCTCAACAGCAATGGTGTCTACCTTAAGCTGATTCCATTTGCTGCTAAAGCTCATTTTGGGAAAACCATCGGTTTCCATTTTGTTATATACAGAGAGTTGCAAAACGCCTTGCAAGGGAACTTCATCCCCTTTTATAAATTTTTGCATCAAAGGATTTAAGTCTTCAAGCTGGATACGACCTGTGACATTCAGGTCGGCGTTTAAGAGTTTTTCAGGGGCTTCCAAAAGCTGAGTGTTAAAAGGTTCGGACAGGCTCGCGCCCATTTGTAAATAAGACTTCGCAGTTCCAAGGGTGAAGTTGCCTAAGGTGATTTTATCAGAATAAAAATTCGCTTTTAAACTTTGTAATTTTGTTTTTGGGAACGCCTTGGCGGTGTCAGTGACAAAAGTGTTTTTTAATGTGACCTCAATGCTACTCCATTTTTTCTTTAAAGAGACATCTTCGACGGCAAATTCATAATCCAAAAATTTTACTTTTGTATCGTCAATCCCAATTGAGAAAAACGGCAGGGCACGTAAGTTTTCATAAGTGAACTCAGGTAAAGGTTTATCAGATTTGGTTTTTTGGGTGAGCACTTCCAGATCGGCTCCGCTGATTTGAATGTGATTCACTTTTAATTGTGCACTGAGCAGATTCACGATGGTGGGATACACGGCAATTCTTTGTATGGTGACCGATTTCACCTCTTGCACGTCTTTAAGTGAGGCGTGCACATCGTTAAGCCTTACATGTGGTGGAAGCAATTTGATTTTAACGCTTCGGATATCAAGGCTTTCCAGTTCGGGAATGGTGGCGGCCTCTTTTAAGATGAGAGCTTTGATCTTGGATTCAAATTGAGGTTTAACAGCAATAAATGCGATCAGCACCGCTAAAAAAAATAGGGCTAGGCTGATGATTTGCTTGTTACCCCACTTGGTCATGATGTTGCCACAGATTCAGGTAGAATGAAGTTTGTCTAAAATCAGGTTTGGTCTTTTGAATTGCTTTCATAATCTCAATAGCGTGTTTTTTGTCATTCAAGTACCATAAACAAATAGCATGATAGTAATAGAATGTAAAAATGCTATCAGACATTGTGCCCTGAGTTTCTTGATGTTTTCTGAGTTCGGCAAGTGCTTCTAAATAACGCTCAATTTTGATCAAATGTTCAATATACAGCCAGAAGTGCTGAGTTTTAAGTTCAGGATGCTGTTCAAAGATCTCAACCACAGTTTCATTTTCGTGAGCCAAAATGAAGGCTTCGATCAGATGGATCATATTCTCATCGTTAAAGCTGTCTTTAAAAAGATGATAGATAGGGGAGGTGGATTCTTTTTTAAATTCTAAAATGGATGGAGTGGCACTACGACTTTTTTTACGTTTAGAGTGGGTTTCAATGATTCGTGCGGCTTCTTTCTCGAAGAGCTTTTGTTTTTCATTCACAAAACGTGGATCATTAGGAAAAGCTTCAAGCAGTTTATCTAGAGTCTTTTTGGCTTCTTTATCAAGACGCTGAGTTCTGGCAAACTCCAGCTTATCCACAAGATCGGTCTTGATTTCGTTGTATCGTCTTTCAAAAATTTCTAGCTGCTGAGTTTTCGCTTCTTCAAACACTTTATCGTGAATTGTAAAAGGGGTGTTATGAGTTTTAACAATGTTAAGATAGTCATTGAGATCGACAAACACCTGTGCGTTCACTTCAGGGTTAGAATGTCTAAAAAAATGTACAAAATGAAAAAGAGCATTGCCAGGAATATTTCCAGGTTTGTTAAAACAACTGACTAAAAAAAACTTTAAAGCTCGATAATGTTTGACCTGCCATAAAAAAGTAGAAATCTGTGCTAATTCTTTTTTAGGAATCTGTTCGATGATGGAATCTTCAGTGATCATGGTTTGCAAAACATCAAAGACAGCATTTTCACTGAGATCGGTTTTTTTGATTTGATAAAAGAAGTCTTTCATGCCTCAACTATCGGCATTTCAGAAGTAAAAATTAACAAAGATTATAAATACTTAGGTGTTTTTTCTGAACCTAAAAAGTCCATTTTAAAAACCTGTAAGAGGGTGTTAAAAGTTGCAGGGACACATAGCTCTGAGTCTAGGAGTTTTTAGAGTCAGAGCTTAGGGGTTACTCCTTAGAAACGCGTTCGATGTAAAGCCCTTCGTTGGTATCGACTTTGATCAAGTCTCCTTCGTTGATATGCAAAGGAACTTGCACCACGGCCCCTGATTCTAAGGTGGCAGGTTTAGTCGTATTAGACACCGTATTGCCCTTTAGTCCAGGGTCAGTTTGAGCAATTCTTAGAACCACATGATTGGGCAGTTCGATAGAAATGGCACGCCCATTAAACAGGATCATCTGCACTTCAAGATTTTCTTTGAGGTAAAGTTTAGAGTCCCCCAAGACTTCGGAAGATAGGGCAAACTGTTCAAAGTTCTTTTGATCCATAAAGTTGTAACTGTCATCGGCGTACAAGTAAGACACATCACGATACTCGATATCGGGCACTTCAAATTTTTCGCCAGATTTAAACGTTCTTTCAAGGTTAGAGCCAGTCAGAATGTTTTTCAGTTTTGTGCGAGTAAACTGGTTCCCTTTACCAGGTTTAACGTGTTGAAAGTCCACAATGGCGTAGGGTTCACCATCAATTAAAATCTTTAAGTTCTTTTTAAAATCTGCTGTTTGATACATGCGGCTAAAGTAACACTGAAGCCTTGTGTTGGGAATGTAGAGTGAAGCATTTCATTACGGCGCGTTAGCTAAGATAAAATTCGTCGTGCCTCAATTCGATCATGAAGAGCACGTAATTTAGCTATTTTTTTAGACAGCACAACGTCGTTTTTCAATTCATTATAGTTAGTGCCATCACCTTGAAAGCGCTTTTCCACGTACTGTCTGCGTCTTAAGAACTCGGGCTCTTGTCCTAATTTGTTTATAGCCTCTTCAATACTTTCCAGAGCTTGAGTGAAGTCGCGACGAGCAATGTGAGCGTCAATCAAGGTGGCATACCGATCGACTTCATAACTGCGCGTCTTTTTGGCCAAGGGAACGGGAGATACGGCTTCCGTCTTTGGCGCCACTTGCGATGGGGAAGAAACAGTGTTGTGGTCCCCTTGGTCTTCGTAATCTGATGAGGCTTTTAGGGCCTCAAGTTTTTTAGTCATGGCTTTGGCTTTTTCGTCAAGCGGATCAAGGTACAAAGCCATTTTAAAAGCTTGTAAAGACAGGTCGATCTTTCCTGTTTCCAGGTAGCATTCCCCTAAAAGTTTATGGGCTAGCAGAAGTTCAGGGTTAAGTTCTGAGGCGTGTTTCAGTTCAGAAATGGCTTTGGGCCATAAGTTTTGCGCCATATAGATGCGCCCCAAGGTCATGCGCCCACTGGCAAATTCAGGATGAGCGCTGACTCCTTTAAGAGCAATGTCTAAGGCATGTTCAATCTGACCATTTTTACGATAAGCTTCAGCCAAGGGTGCAAAGACCTTAGAGCCAGGATCACGACGATAGAGATCCAGATACTTTTCGATTGAGTTTCTGTTTGACTGAGTCATCGTTTCCATTCTTACATCCTAAAAATTCAGTGGCAACGGGCAAATCAAGAAGCTCTTGATCCTTAGGCCGCTCCAGTCCATGATAGTCTACGTGGGCCAGATATGCAAAGTCAGGGTGCAACCATCATAGGCCTTTAACATCTTGGGGAGACACACATGCACGTTATACTAGGGATAGACCCAGGTTCGGTTCATTTGGGATACTCGGTATTAGCAGTGAATGACCGTCATGAAATTGGCCTTTTAGATTTTGGTGTCATCGAAAACCCGAAGTTAAGCTCCCTAGAGCGTTTGGGACTGATCCACAAAGAAATCAATGACTTGCTGCTTAAATATCAACCCCAAAGTGCGGCCATCGAAAAGGTGTTTTTGGGTAAGAATCCTCAAAGTGTTTTTCGTTTAGGTTTAGCAAGGGGCGCTGCTCTTGCCGCGCTTGCCGCTCATCAAGTCAGTGTGCATGAGTTTTCGCCTAAAGCGATGAAAAAGTATGTCACAGGTTCGGGTGTGGCCAGCAAAGAGAGTGTACTGATCGCCGTGCAACGTCTGCTGGGAATCCGCGCAGACATTCGTTATGATGCTGCGGATGCTATTGGTTTAGGCTATGTTTTGGCTCGACAGGTTATTGGCGCGCAAATGGGAAATCAATTTGTCATCAAGTAAAAACAAGTCAATAATGTCACCTGATAAAAAGGAGGCAGGCCTTGATTTCTATGCTCTCGGGTTTGGTTTTTGACCGCGACGAAGACAGCTTACACATTGAAACCCACGATATTGGCTATCAGGTGTTTGTGCCTCTGTCTTTATTGGCTCAGTACACTGTGGGGCAAAAGATCAAGCTTCGCATTTTTACACATGTCAGAGAAGATCTGATTCAGCTTTTTGGTTTTGAATCCAAAGTCCAAGAGAATATGTTTCGCAGTTTATTAAAAGTAAATGGCATTGGTCCGAAAGTGGCTTTGGGAATTTTATCCTCCGCCGACTCTGACCAGTTCAAGTCGATGATTGAAAGTAAAGACGTCAAAGCTTTAAGTCGTTTACCTAAAGTAGGAAAAAAGACGGCAGAACAAATCCTATTAAAACTAGGAGAGCTAGATTGGGAGCAGCGCCGCCAAAAAGAAGAGCCTGCCATTTTAGAAAATCCCGTAGCCAAAAAATTAAAACTTGCACTGGTGAATTTAGGTTTTTCTGCATCGGATGTGCATGACGTGGTGATGGGACTGGATTTAAAACAACCTTTTGAAGATAACTTTAAAAACAGTTTGGCTCAACTCAGTCAGATGTAAAACGCGTCCCAGAAGTGGAATGCCAAGATTTAACATAGAGGGTGTATTCAAATGCAAGACGAAGTGAAATGGACATCGGGGCACTTTAAAACCAGCACAGATCAGGGTGTGGATAAGGCTCTTAGGCCTCAAAAGTTTGAGGACTTCCCTGGGCAGTACACTGTAAAAGAAAAGCTTAAGATCTTTGTTCAAGCCGCCAAACAACGAGAGGAAGCCATTGATCATATTCTGCTCAGTGGCCCTCCAGGACTGGGTAAAACCACTTTGGCCCAGATCATTGCCAATGAAATGGGGGTGGCTTTTAAATCCACATCGGCTCCCGCTTTATCGCGCAAAGGGGATTTGGCTGCGATCTTGACAAGCCTTGCTCCCAATTCAGTTTTGTTTATTGATGAGATTCATCGTCTCAATAAAGACGTCGAAGAGTATTTATACAGCGCTATGGAAGATTACTTTATTGACCTGGTGACAGGTGAAGGTTTAGGGGCCCAAAGCATGCGCTTCCAACTTGTGCCTTTCACTTTGATTGGGGCGACAACGCGCGCAGGGCTTTTAAAGGCGCCGTTTCGTGATCGCTTTGGCATTCATGAAAGACTGCAATTTTATGATCTGATGTCTTTACAACAGATCATAAAGCGTTCATCGGATCTTCTCAATATCCCCATCAACGAGGCGGGAAGCCTTGAGGTGGCTAGAAGAAGTCGTGGGACTCCTAGGGTGGCTAACCGTTTTTTAAGACGCATTCGAGACTACGCAGAAGTGCAAAAGCAAGATGTGATTGATGAGATCTTGGCTGACTTTGCTTTAAAACATTTGGAAGTGGATGAGATGGGCTTAGAAAAAATGGATCGTCGTTATCTAGAGATCATAGCCCACAAATTTGCAGGTGGACCTGTCGGGGTGGATACACTTGCTGCGGCTTTGAGTGAAGAGCGCGACACCTTAGAAGAGGTCTATGAACCTTATTTGATCAAAGAGGGCTTTATTAAAAAAAGTTCACGTGGTCGTGAGCTGACCGACTTGGGACGCAAGTACATAGAAGATCGATCAGAAGATGAAAAGGACCTGTGAACAGGGCGTGTTGACGCAGAGGTGGCTTAAAGGCCGCAGCTTTTTAACACAACATTGCTTTTTGTCGCATTTTCTGGTTTTTTAAGCATTATGTCATTTCAAAGAACACTTAGAAAAGCAGTTGAAATTAAAGGTATTGGTTTGCACTCAGGCAAAGAGGCTACGGCTCTCTTTACACCTGCACCTGCCAACTCGGGCATCCATCTGATTCGTAAAGATTTAGAGGGTGATCCCACATTTAAATTAACTCCAGCACAAGTGATGGCCACAGATATGGCCACTACCTTGGGACTCACGCAAAAGACCTCAGTGTCTACAGTGGAGCATGCTCTGGCTGCCGTTGCCGCTTTAGGTTTAGACAATTTAAACATTGAGGTCTTTGGACCTGAGATGCCTATTATGGATGGCAGTGCGGCTCCCTTTTTTAAACAACTGCAAGCAGCAGGTTTACATGAGTATGTAGAGCCTAAGTTTTATTTTAAAATCGAAAAGCCAGTGAAAGTGGGCAACGATGAAAAGCATGCTTACCTTTTGCCCTACAGTGGGCTTAAGGTGACCAACACCATTGATTTTGCTCACCCCAGTATTGGTAAACAGTTTTTTGAATTTGAATTGAGTCCAAGGGCCTTTGAAGAGGACATCATGTATGCCCGAACTTTTGGCTTTATGAAAGATGTGGAAGCCTTAAGATCACGAGGGTTAGCCATGGGGGGCAGCCTAGAAAATGCGGTGGTTTTAGATGAGGAAAAGGTTTTAAACCCTGAAGGCTTACGTTTTCCTGATGAGTTTGTCAGACACAAGATTTTAGACACCATCGGGGACATGATGACCTTGGGGCATCCACTGCTAGGGCACATGGTGCTTTACCGTTGTGGGCATGACCTGATGAATCAACTGATGAAGGCTGTTTTGCAACAAGAAGACAGTTATAGGGTTTGCCAATTGACAGAAAACGACTATAACTCAGGGCAAGCCATGTTTGGCAAGGAGGAAGCATGATTATCGGTGTTCCAAAAGAGATTAAAATTTCCGAGAATCGCGTAGGGCTAACTGAAGCGGGTGTAAAACAACTAGTTTTAGAAGGACACACAGTTCTTGTAGAAAAAGACGCAGGATTAGGAAGTTTCATTAAAAATGAAGAGTACGAAAAAGCAGGTGCTGAAATTGTAGAAACTAAAGCAGAAGTCTACAAGCGCGCTGAAATGATCATCAAAGTGAAAGAACCTCTTCCAGATGAATATGATTTGATGCAAGAGAATCAAATTCTTTATACCTATTTGCATTTAGCTGCAGAACCACAATTGACCAAAGTTTTATGTCAAAGAAAAGTCAAAGCCGTAGCGTATGAAACCATTGAAGCTGCGGATGGATCACTGCCTTTACTGACACCCATGAGTGCCGTGGCAGGAAGAATGGCGACACAAATTGGAGCCTTCTATTTACAAAAAGACAAAGGCGGCAAAGGAATTCTATTAGGTGGAGTTTCTGGAGTGCAAAGAGGAAAGGTCACCATCTTAGGCGCAGGTGTTGTTGGGACTAACGCTGCAAAAATGGCAGTGGGTCTTGGTGCGGATGTGACGGTTCTGGATGTAAACCACAAAAGGTTAGAGTATTTAGATGACGTCTTCCAAGGACGTTTAAGAACACTTTATTCTAACGTGCAAAATATTGAAGAGGCGGTGGTGCAGTCTGATCTTGTGATCGGTGGAGTATTGATCCCTGGTCGTAAAGCTCCAAAACTTGTGAACAAAGACATGATCATGGCTATGAGTGAAGGCAGCGTTGTGGTGGACGTGGCTGTGGACCAAGGGGGATGTATTGAAACTTGCAAACCCACTTCACACACAGAACCTACATTCCAAGTGGGCGGCGTAATTCATTACTGTGTGCCTAATATGCCAGGTGTAGTTGCAAGAACTTCCACTTACGCTTTAACTAACGCCACATTTAGATACGGTTCTAAAATCGCAGAGATGGGCGTAGAAAAGGCTGTGGCTTCAGATCCGTTACTTTTAAAAGGATTAAATGTTTACAACGGTCATGTGACTTATGAACCTGTTGCTAGAGATTTAGAACTTGAGTATCGTCCTTACAAAGAACTTATTTAAAGTCATAATCAGTTAAGGTGGAAGATGAGGTGTCCCCACTTGTGGCTGTACACCAGCTTTCGCCCATGCTTTTTAAACCAAAGATCAGTTTTTGTATTATATGTATGACGTCGCAACTGTTTGCTCGCAATCAACATGTGAGCGGTGGTGGTGTGTCTTTTCCAAGCTTGCTTAGAGGTCTGAGAGGATAAGGCTCCGTGCTGACTTAAGGTTAAAATGTGATGAGGTGTTAGGGGGACTAGAGTATGTCCTCCCACCCAGAATTTCTTTTGATATAGAGAAACCGAAGATTGAATATGTAATGGACAACTCGGATTTTTCAGAAGATGAGCCAAATTTTTATTATTTTTAAACTCTGTCCAAAACGACGAACAAGAAGGGTTGAGCCACTTTTTATAAAACCAGGATAGATTTAAATGATGGCGATCTAGATGAGTCAGAAAAACTTGATTTGGAAACCTCTGACACAGAGACATGAGCTTTGGATCAAACCGTAAACGCTCACCACCCAGGTCTATATGCAAACACGTGTGATTCTGAATTAAGGTGTGCCACTGACCATAACCTGTATTCCAAACGATGTAATACTCAAAGGCATCATGCCCTATGCGTAGGGGTTGAAAACACAAGACATAAATCAAAATGAGAAAGAAATTTTTTAAGAAGTGATGTGCGCCGCTACGTTGCAGGCGCAGAATAGGGATCAAAGTTAAAAATATTATTCTTAACCCTTTATTTTTAAAGACCATAAATATATTTTTTGCGATGATACATGCGCAAAAATTCGCAAGCTTCAAAACACAGTACAGCAGAGACAAAATAAGAAAGGATATGCCAACGTGAGGGTTGGTACATTAAAAAATCTAATTGCGGTAAAGTGTTGGGGTGACTCACTAATAAAATCCAATGAAGACTCGATTGCAAATAGGTCAGCACAAAATCAAAAGCCAGAGCTATGGGTTGCAAGACTAGGGCAACAAGAGCTAAGCCCATGAGTAAGGGACTTAAAATAGGGGCTAAAAACATATTATTCAGAATAAATTGTGTCTGTTGAGCTTGCATCTGTAACAAGAGTGGAGACATGACGCCAAAAATAACAACATGAGTCCACCAAGATAGACCTGAAATGTAGGCTAGGCTGTAACTGGCTAAAACGCTCAGCTGAAAGGACAGAGAAAAAAGATCTGAAGGGAAAATAAAAAGATAGATGAGATTAGCCGCACTGACTCTCCTGAAGTGGGTCCACCCTAAAGAGTATTTTTGAGAACATGGAAGGAGTAGAATCTGTAGGGTGGCCCTCACAATAGGAGCTTCAAAGCCTGACATCAAAAGCATAAAAAGTAGAACAAGGGACTGTGTTCCTGTTTTGAATTTTAAAGGCGAACATCTTTTGACATATTTAAGTGCCAAGTAGACGTTAGAACCCGAGGCGACAAGAATATGAACCACCCCCATTTGGGTGAGTTGGGATTGGAGATTTGGGGCGTGAGATTCCTTAAAAGCGGCTCCACAGAAAAGGGCTTGAGCCACCTGATTGATCTGGGCAGGAGATTTAAAATAGTTGATGCAAATTTTTTGTGCAGGGCTTGTCCAGTCTCTGATTTTTTGACCTAGATTTAGAAAAATCAAAGCTAAAAAAATAAGCATTGCTAGGCAGAAAGGTGTTGATGATTTTTTAGGCATTTAAGCCTTGATATTCAAAATAAGTACTTAATATTAAAGGAGTTAGAGCTGAGCCTTGTGTAAATTGGCCGAAGGCCGATCACAGATTCTTAAATGGGCATAAAAATTTAGCTTAAAAATACAATAAACTTTAATATTTTCATATATTTACTTGATGGTTAAAAATCATGCAAATCGCTGAACTTCGCTACCAAGGTCCAGCACAAGGAGTTTGCATGGGGTATTTCCCCAAAAAATGTGGATAACTTTGTGAATGTAAAACTAGACCCTTATTTTGATTTTGCAACTGTGAGCATTTAAACTATTTTAAGAGGCTGCAACATGAAGTTACATACAGGCATTTTGGTGAGTTTAATCTTAGTAGGATCAACAGCTTATGCACAGAAGCGTCATAAACAATTTGGTCTAAAAGAAAAAGAAATTTCCAGAGCTTATAACAACTACTGGTCAACGCCTGTAGAGAATTGGTCCAACATCATCCGCCAACAGAACATAAGTACCTATTCAATTGTAAAAGGGGATACGCTTTCAGAGCTGAGCACGGTGCTTTTTGGTAATGAAAGCTATTGGACCAAAATGTGGGCTACAAACCCTTATATTAAAAACCCACATTTGATTTATGAAACAGACCAAATACATTTTATTTCTGGGGCTGCGAAAAGAAATGCCGCACCTATCGTGGGTTACGAAGTGGATCATGCTGCAAGTTCACGTAAGGAGCTGATTGCCTTCTCTGTGGATGAAGACACGATTAAGATTCCTGAGCCTATGCGTTTTCCGCCAGTGATCTCGCAACTTCCTGGGTCATTCCCATCTTGGTTGCCAAAGGCTGCGGCTAAAGACGGTGGAATTATGGCGATAGAAAGAGACGACAGCGCTTTAAGACGCGCAGAGATGGACTTTCTTTTAGAGTCCTTTGTGTCTGATAGATCATTAGATGTCAGAGGTGTTGTGCGCAACTTTCGCAATGTCATGTCCAACACGGGTTCTACCTATGGACGTCTATATGTGGAAGCTCGCGGTGAAGGCCTAGAGATGGGTCAGGTTTATACTGTAGCTGAGCGACGAGGGACCATTGAAACCTCTTTAGGAATTAAATACCCAGGGGCTTATCTCTATGAAAACCTAGGTGAAGCAGTAGTGCGCAGAAAGATTAACGACAGAGTGTTTGAAATTGAAGTCACTTCAAGCACAGGCTTAGTTGGACGTGGAGCTGTATTATTGCCAGGAAAAATTTCTAGATACGATTTGGATTTCAATATTGCTAATATTAAAGAGGTCGCAGCCACAATATTAAGAGGCAACTCACTCTTTGGTCACCATATCTATAATATTGGACAAGTGGTGTATTTGTCTAAGGGTTATAATGATGGAGTGGAAACGGGAGATGTGGTGCGCATCAATGAAGAGAGACATTTAAGAAATAACTTATTCTTTGATGTGGATGTTAAAAATCCTGTGGGGATTGTTAAAGTGGTTAAATCTACACCCAGTTTTTCTACGGGTGTCGTGGTGTCTCTTGCAGATTTTATGATTCCAGGTGATAAAACTCATAGATGAAACTGAATTTAAAAATTCAAATATATATACTCAAAGAGCTTCTATCGCCCTTTATCCTAAGTCTTTTTGTGTTTTTATTTACCATACTTATGGTGCAGGCTTTTAGGTTTACTGACATCTTATTGATGAGCGGTGGGGAACTCAGTGTCATTTTAAATCTTCTTAAGAATCTCATTGTTTCAGCCTTTCCCATTATTTTTCCGCTTTCATTGCTAGCGGCTATTTTATTAGGCTATGGTCGCTTAAGCCAAGACTCAGAACTGGTGGCCTTTTCGGCACTAGGTTACAGTTACAAACAGCTTGTGATTCCCGCCTTTATTTTAGGTGGCGGTGTTTTTTATCTTAGTCTTTTAAGCATCACTGATGTGGGCCCAAGAGGGACTCAGCTTTCTCGTGATCTAGCAAGACAGGTTCAGACCGAAACTTTAAAAACCACTTTAAAACCAGGCGTTTTTGTTAATGTCAGTGGGGTGACGTTTTATCTGCAAGAGATGGATCATAAAAGTAAAGAGACCTTTAAAAAGATTTTTATCTTAGATCAACGCAATACTAAGAGAGCTGTGATCCTTTCTGAAAGCGGTCAACTGATGGACAGTGAAGACACGCAAGCGGCTCAGGCTTCGTTTTTAAAACTTCTTAATGGCAATATTCATTTTCGTCCACGTCAAGAGTCTCATGCCGTTGTGAATTACAAAGAGTATGATTTGTCTTTTGCCAACAAAGAGGCCTCATTGCGTTCGGATTCTCCTAAAGCCTATACCAGTACTGAGCTACCAGCACGCGTCCAAGAGATCGCGGCTCTTGTTGCAAAGACTTCAGAAGATTTAGCAAACACTTCTGCAGACAGTCCTGAAGTGGGGCCTCTCAAGAAGAGTTTAAAAAATAATAAGGAGCTTCTGAATGAATTCGCTCTTGAAGGGTCGAAGAGAGTGCAAATCGCTTTAGCCTGCCTAGTGTTTATTGTTATGGGACTCAGTTTTGGTTTTCATACTTTTAATAGAGTGTCACGTTCTGAAAGTTTGGGAATCTGTTTAGGCTTAGGTATCATGTATTGGATCGTGTATTTTATTTTTGAATCCTTAGGTTATAAACTGCAAAATGCTTTAATGATGGCTGTTCCTAATCTGATATTTTTAGGCATTTCCTTTGTATATTTGATCTACCGCAATGGTGGATTTCGGTTGAAGACTTTTAAGCAAACTTAGGTCCTTGTGGTCTCGAACGATCATAGCGCCATCGTAAATCAATTGTAATGATCCCGAATAATTGGTGTCGAGAGGAAACGAAGGGACTACAGCAAGGGGAGTATTTAGGTTTTGGCAATAGAGTGCGGTCTTATAGGTGCCACTTCTTTTTTCTGCTTCCACAATCACACATAAGTCAGCCATAGCCGCAATGAGTTCGTTGCGGCTATGAAAATTATGTTTACGCATGGGGGTTTGAGGCAAGTAGTGACTGACTAGAGCACCTTGGTTTTCCAGAATAGATTCCTTAAGGGGCAATAGAGATTGGGGATAAATGCAATCATGCCCCGAAGGTAAAAATACAGTGGTGGCTTTTTTATAAAGTAAGGCACTGCTGTGGGCCCTTTGGTCTATTCCTCTAGCTCCTCCGCTGACAATATTTAAAGGCCCTACATCATAGGTGAGAAACTTTTGAAACTCTTCGTTCATCCATTTTAAAGTGTGGATTTGAGCATCACGTTTTCCTACAACAGCTAAATTAAAATGCGTGTCCCAAGTGGGATGTCCCTGAACAAACAGTAAGGGTGGGGGAGTTGTCAGATGTAAAAAAGAGGGAGGATAAAGTTCTGAGAAGGGAGTCAGTACAAAGAAGCTTTCTTGCCAAGACTGTAGTGTCTCGTCAATGGTGTGATAAGTGCTGGCATTGGTAAGTTTGTCTTCGATTCTTAAGGCTAAAGATGGAGATAGATGGGAGTGTTCTAAAGTCTGAAGAACTTCATGCAGTTCTTCTAAGGATAATTTGGGGAGCAAACCTAGAGCAACCCCTGCGCAGAGATGTAAGTGTGACCATTTCATAAGAACCTACAAGCAAGGCGCAGGCCCTTTTAAAAACAAGGGTTTTAGATGTTAAAACCCCATGTCCGATTCACGATACAGATTAAATGTGTGGGCCCACTTTATTTGCAATATCTTCTTTGGCCACATTGCCAATGATCTGCTCGACCTCTTCGCCGTTTTTGAAAAGAATCATTGTGGGAATAGAGCGCACGCCAAACTTCACAGCACTTTCGCGGTTCTCATCAATATTCACTTTAACCACTTGAGCTTTACCATTCCATTCGGAAGCAAGCTCTTCTAATTTAGGAGCCAAGGCACGACAAGGGCCACACCACTCTGCCCAAAAATCTACGAGGACAGGAACATTAGATTTTAAAACTTCTGTTTCAAATGTAGCGTCGGTAACGGCTTTGGTTGACATATTTATCTCCTTGTTTTCAATCGTTATAGTCGGCAGCAAGAGGTCTAACTTGTTGCAGGTATGTTCTCTTAATATTGTGACTGTTTGCTTAAAAGGCAAGGTCAGTCATGTTAAGCGAGGGGACCGTAAAATTTAATAAGAGCTATAGCCCAAAGGATTTGCTATCTTAATGACTTATCGGTCAGCTTTAAAAAAGGCCTTAAATTTCTAAACCCTTGGATTAAAAGAAGCTTCGGTTATAGGCGATGCTTGAGATGATTCCTAGTGAGGCCATGGTGGTCAGCATAGATGAACCCCCATAGGAAAGCAGTGGCAAGGGCACCCCCACAATGGGCAATAACCCCATGATCATCCCTATATTGATAAAAAAGTGCCAAAATAAAATCGCAAGTATGCCTACGATGACAATGCTCCCATAGGGGTCCGAGGTGGTCTGGGCCACCCGTAAGCCCAAAAGAATAAGAATGGCAAAGAGGGCAATAGTAGTGAGACTTCCCACAAACCCATGCTCTTCACTTAACACACTAAAGATAAAATCAGTATGTCGTTCGGGCAGGAATTCCAGTTGGGACTGAGTCCCCTTGCGAAATCCTTTTCCTAAAATTTTACCACTGCCCACCGCGATTTTAGATTGAATCGAATTGTAACCTGCTCCACGAGGGTCACGACCTGGTGATAGAAAGGTTAGAACTCTTCCTTTTTGATATTCTTTAAGTCCATATTTCCAAGCTACAGGGATCGCAATGATGGTCCCAATGATGGCTGTGATGATGATGGACCTTTTGACTTTTACAAAAATAAGCATGGTGCCCACAATGGCCACATAAAGCAGTGAGGTTCCAAGGTCAGGCTGAGCGACCGTGAGAGCAAAAGGAATAAGTAAAAAGACCATGGGGATTAAAAGATCTTTTAAGCTCATGCCATCCTCTTTGACACGAGCGGTGAAGATTTTGGCTAGAAGTAAAACTAGAGCGAGCTTCATGGTTTCTGAAGGCTGATATTTAAAAAAGCCCAAGTCTATCCAGCGCTGAGCCCCTAGGGCAGTTCGTCCAAATAAATCCACTACGACAAGCGCCCCAATATTGAGCACATAAATGACCATCACCCAACGTTTGATAAATTGATAGTTGATAAAGGTCACAATAAAAAAGATCACCCACCCTGCTAGCAGCCAGACAATCTGTTGCCAAAACAAACGATTCATATTGGAAGTAGCCAGCCCATGGGAGGCACTGTAAAGGTTGATCAACCCAATAATGTTTAAGGCCAAGATGACAATGGCAAAGTTGACATCAAACTTACGAATTCTTTGGTTATCACCAATGCTAATCATTGCGCATCCCTATTTTCTTTTTATCAGTTACAAAAAGATCAGGATGATATTTGCGCATGTAGCCCTCCATCACATCTCTTGCAAGAGGGGCCGAGCCCGTACTTCCATGACAAGAGTGCATAGTGATGACAGCCACTGCAATTTCAGGATTATCTGCGGGAGCATATCCTACGTACCAACCATGATGTCGATCTTCGATCTTTCGATCTTCACACTTTGAATAAATATCATCGGCCTTAAAGCTTCTGACCTGTGAGGTTCCAGTTTTACCTGCCATATCTACATGGGGAATCTTCCACCAACGAGCCGTTCCACGTTCGCCATTGTTCACACGCCATAGGCCTTTTTTGACAGCTTGAAAACTTTCTTTTTTGATAGTTAAACCTGAAGGATTATTTTCTTCAGTCATATCGTAACGCATAAGTGGGTGGAACTCTTGTAAGCTTTGGTTGACGTTTTTGCTGGCTAAAACTTTTTTGACTAAAAGAGGTTTATAAAGTTTCCCTTCATTACCAATAGCCAAATAAGCTAAAGCCATTTGTAAAGGAGTCACATCCAAAGAGCCTTGCCCAATGGCATGAGATAGATCTTCCCCTTTTTGCCATTCTTCGCCTCGGTTTTTAAGTTTCCAATCGCGTGAGGGGACAAGACCTGGGGTCTCGTGGTCTATCCCCACATTGGTTTTTACCCCCAAACCAAAAGCTCTAGCAAACTTTGCCATGATGTCGATGTTTAAACCCACAGCCAGTTTATAGAAGAACACGTTACTTGAGGTTTCAAGAGCTGTAGAGACATTCACCAGACCATGACCATGTCTTGTGTGATTGTGATAACGTCGACGACCCAAAACAAAAAAGCCAGGAGAGTCCATCAGAGTGTCAGGTTTAATGATGTCTTCTTCTAAAGCGGCTAAGGCCACAAAGACTTTGAAGGTGGAACCAGGAGAGAAGTGATCCTGAATGACTTTGTTTCTAAGAGGCTTAAAAGGGTGCATGATCAACTCGTTCCAATCTTTGCTGGATATTCCATATAAAAATTGGTTCGAGTCATAGGAAGGTTCACTGACCCAAGCTAGAATTTCCCCCTGTTTATTAAGAGCGACTAGGGCCCCAATTCTTTGTCCAATATGGTCTTCACGTTGAAAGGCTTTGTTGGCGATCTCTTGAATGTCTTGGTCAATAGTCAATTGCAGATGGTGTCCTGACTGAGGTGGAATGGGAGCGAGGTTAGAACCTTCAAGCACAGTCTCTTCGATGTCTGTCACGCGACCGTGAGCATCGACTTGCACGTATGTAAGACCATCTTCCCCACGAATTTCGTGGTCCCAAATTTTTTCCAGTCCCTTTTTCCCTATCATGTCCCCTGGGCTAAGACCTCGGCCTGCCACATCAGAATTATTAAGCTGAGCCCGAGAAACTTGTGAGATGTATCCAAACATTTGCGCGGCACTGTTACCAAAAGGATAAGAGCGAAAGATGAACTCTTCGACGTTTAAACTGGGATGATCAAGACGTAAAAGTTTAAGAGCTAAAGTTTGATCAAAATTTAAATTATCAGCAATCACCGCTGGGAAGAACGTTCCGTTTTTAATAATGCTACGGCGGATCTGTTCTCGAACTTGAGCTGAGGTCATGCCTAGAATAGGGCCTACCTTCTCTGCTATAAGATTACGTTCTTCTTCTTTAAGGTTTTGCAGGTTTAAAGTCAGTTGCAGCACCATGGTGTTATCGACAAGTACACGTCCTTCGCGGTCCAAAATATACCCACGAGGGGCAAGTACTTTTTTTTGTTTCACACGGTTTTTCACGGAAACGTTTCTAAGTTGTTCACCTTGAATGATCTGCAAATGCCATAAACGGGCTAGAAGAATAAAAAATAGAAGTCCTAAGAAAAAGTATAGGATCACAAAACGAGAAGAGAGGGTGTGAATCTGTTTCTCTGAGTCATATATGACTTCACCGCTCATGCGCTTAATCTCCTAAACCTTGAAACTCTGATGTTCGACTCCAGCGGTCTAATTTTTGCGAGAGGAAGTAAAGTGGGTAACTCATTACGGCTAACATTAAAGGCTGAATCAACCATTTGCCGATTTCAGGGACGATGATCGGTGGTCCCTCGCTTGAAAAAGACAGAACAAAGTGCAGTGCTGGGAAAAGTAGAGCAGCACTGAGACTGACCAGAAAGAAGAAAGAAAACTCAGGCCAGAAGAAACGCTGTTTGATGAACTGTACAAAAACAAAAAGCATGATTAAAGCGGCTAGTAGCAGTCCGATAGGAATGGAAGTGAAACCCGCTAAAATGAAGGTGGTCACATAGGTGAAGATCAAGCTGTACCAGAAGGAATGGTAAAGGATCACAAAGACAAAGGGCAAAGCCCACAATTGCGGTTGAGGTAAATTCATGGCAGGCCACAAGATGGTTTGAGCCCCAATGCAAATGGCAGTGAAGAAGGCAAACATGAAAAAGTTAAGGACCAATCTGAGATTCTTTTTAGGCATTATTCTTTCTCCGAAATCTTTTTAATGACTAAAACGCGCTCGAGTTTATTGAGGTCCTCTAGAGGGCGTATGATGACACGTTTGCTGATGTTAAAGGCGTCGTTTTTAGAACTTTCAACGATTCCTAGCGGAAATCCTTTAGGCAGCATTTGGCTGTAGGGACTAGTCACAATGAGGTCACCTTTGAGGACATCATCAGGACGACGGATGTTTTTGAGCTGAAGAGAGGTAGGACTACGGCCTTCCAGTAAGCCACGCACACGAGAGCGTTGAACCATGGCGTCCACCACAGCATAACGGTCGGTGATCAAAAGGGCGTTGCTGGTTTCAGGCAGAACTTCGGTGACGTAGCCAATGATATTCCCTGATTCACTTAAGAGCCCCATATACCGTTCAAGCCCCTGATTGGCTCCTTTATTGAGCGTAATGCTTTCCATGTCAGGGAGAGCATCAAAACTGATGATTTCAGCAGCAATCAATTTGTGACTCGAAGAGCTTTTTAAATCTAACAGTTTGCGGAGTTGCTGATTTTCTAGGCGTATTTCCTCGTAGCGAGCCACACGGGCATTCATAAAGGCTAAACGACGTTTTTGCTCCTCCTGCTGTTTTTTGATGTAAAGAAGATTCAGATATTCGTCAGTATTGCTGATAATGCGGTCACTGACCCAGTTAAAACCTGTTTGCACAGCGTGAGCGGTGTAGACAAAGGGCAAATGCAAAGAGCGCCAGCGCCCTCCTTCAACATTGTAACTCACCAGAGGTACAACTACGATAAGCATAAAGCCAAAAAAGCGTTTGAGATCAAAGTTACCGTTCAAGTTCTTTTTGCCCCTTTTCCTGCTGTAAAATTATGGTTCTTAGTCTATGGCACCATATCGTTTTGCAAAGCGCAATTATGATTTTCATATTATAGTTTAATTTAATTGCTAAAATCAAAAACTGTAGCAAAATATTTTGAGATTTAACACAAGAGGGCCAAACCATGTCTAAGAACTTTAGAAGAATTTTTGAGAAGCTTCGTCGACCCGATAAAAACCGTAAGAACCCAATTGCACTGCTTTTCTTTGGTGCGGTCTTTGCCATGATCATTTTTGCCTTCATTTTTATGGATCCAGGCATGATGGGTGGGGGGTCTTATGGAAACAGTGTCGCCATTCGTGTGGGCTCCTCAGTCATTCCCGTGTCTACTTATCGCCAACAGATGCAAATGGTAGAGCAAAGCATGGGTGGGATGCTCAATTCTGGTAATGATTACGTCATCAATATGATTCGTAGACAAATGCAGCAGCAGGCCATCAGTGCCATGGTCAACAAAGAGATCATGGAGTCCATTCAAGATAAAGAAGGGCTTATCATCCCAGATGGTATGATCTCTAAGGCGATTATTGATCTAGATTTTTTAAAAGAAGACGGTCGCTTTCAACGAGACAGGTACTACGCGTTTCTGGCCAACATGGGTATGGCGGCTGAAGATTTTGAAAAAGGCTTTAGAAAAGACTTGCGTTATATGCTGGTGCAAGACCTCTTCGCAGAGTCTTTTAAAAAGAACAGTCTTGAGGACCGAGTCACTGAGGGGATGAAGGACCTGCGTTTTCAGTTTGACTATGTGACTTTGGCTGAAGAGGACTTTAAAGCCCGTATGACCGTGACAGATGAAGAGGCTACACAGTTTTTACAGGACAGCAGTCAGCTTAAAAAAGCAAAAGACCATTATTCTAAAAATTTAGATCTTTACACCGTTCCAGATTCTGTAAAGGCCAAGATGATTTTGATCCTAGCAGAGGACGGCAGCCCGCAGTCTTTTGCAGACGCCAGAACTAGATTGGATGAAATTTCACAGACTCTTACAGTTGAGAACTTTGCCGAAAAGGCCAAAGAGCATTCAGATGACCCCACGGCGGCCCAAGGGGGCGAATTAGGTTATGTGGAAAGAGGGACCTATATTCCTGAATGGGATGATGTGGCCTTTAATACGAAGGTGGGAAAAATCTCAAGTCCTTTTAGAACTGATGCAGGTTGGATGCGCCTTCTGATTGAAGAGAAAAAAGTAGCTAAGAAGACTCAATTTGAAGATGTAAAACTGGACGTAGCTAAAAACCTAGTGGCCAGCACAAAAGCTCAGGCCACTTTTGACCAAATCCGAGGGCTTTTAAGAGACAAAAAAATACAAGACATCGAAACAGTTCTTAAAGACAATGACCTACAATGGATCAGCACTCCAGTTATGGGCTTAGATGTGAACGCCATCCCAGGAATTGGCACTTCAGAAAGAATCGTTTCCAGCGTCTTGTCTTTAACTCAAGACCAAGAGGTCTTTCCGTCACTCATTCCTTTTGACGAAAAATTATATTTACTTCGTCGCGGTAAAGTCACATTAGACAAAAGCAATGTATCTTCTCCTATGATGCAAAACATGAATGAGCCTAAGCGCGACACAGTGGCTTTAGTTCAATGGTTAGACGCCCAAATGAAAAACTTCAAAGTAGACATGAACCCAGCTCTTCAAGAAGAAATGGAACAAAGACAAAGAAACTAATAAAAACCCCTAAGAAGTTTTAACCTCTAAATTTTTAGACTTCGCACGCCAAACCCTTCCAGTTTGGCGCAGCCCCTTCGTGGGGTGTGTTTTGGGAATTTATTTGTATATGGTCGAAATGCGAGTTCGGCTTGGCGTAGCTTTGCGAACGCAAAGCTATGCCAAACGTCACTGTCTGAGCATTTTGAGTATATACAAATAAATTCCCAAAACACACCCCACGAAGGGGCCAGCTCAGTAGAAGTGTTGCCGTGTTGTAGAGGTAAAAGTTCACAGGTTTTAGGATAGTGTTCTATTCTAAGTCAGGGGGTGTTTTGTTCCATTTTTGTCTCAAAATGACATATTTTTGGCTAAAAAAGTTTTTGAGTGCTCAGGACTTTATTTGAAGTCACCGACAAGACTTTAGTATGAAAATATTAGCAGTTTTGATTGTGACATTGTTGTGGCCGTTTATGTCTGTAGCACAGTCGGGGGACTTTGCTCCAGGTGAGATTATTGTCAAATTTAAATCCCCTAAATCAGACTTTAGGTCTTTGGGTAAGGCCGCAGCAAATGCGCAATTGACCCACCAGAAGGCATGGCGTTCTGGGAACTTTCATCAGTTTTCTATGAAGACTTCAGATTCTGTGTACGATGTTTTGCAAAGACTAAAAGAAGATCCAGAAGTCGAATACGCCGAACCCAATTACTATCTTTATTCCAATCAACAAGCTTACTCTGCGACATCTGCGGCGATTGGTGTTGTAGAATCATGGAGCGTTCAGTCTGGAAATAGTGGGGGCGAGGCTCCTATTATTGCCATTTTAGATTCAGGTGTGGATGTCAATCATAGGGTGTTTAAAAATACAGGTCGTTTATGGACGAATCCTGGGGAATTAAATCATAACGGTTATGATGATGACCGTAACGGTTACAGAGACGACATTCACGGCTGGAACTTTATTGAGAACAACCCCAATGTGGATGATCCTGCTCAAGGAACTGGACACGGAACCCATGTGGCGGGGATTGCTGTAGGGGTATCCGAAGAGATCAATAACTTTAAACCTAATAATGCGCCACCCGCTAAAGTGCAGATCATGGCTTTGAAATTCCTTGATGCTCAGGGTGTGGGAAAGACTTCTAATGCGATTGAAGCTATCTATTACGCTGTTGATAATGGCGCACGAGTGATCAACAACTCTTGGGGGGGCAGAAACTACAGTGCTGCACTACATGAGGCTCTGACTTACGCTTATAATAAAGGTGTGATCATTGTGTCTGCAGCAGGAAATAATGGAACAGATAATGATTTAAATCCCATGTATCCTGCCTCTTATGATGTTCCTAGTATGATCAGTGTCGCTGCTGTAGATAACTACGATCGTTTAGCTGATTTTTCAAATTATGGAGCAGAATCAGTACATGTGACGGCCCCAGGTATAGCCATTTACAGTACTGTGCCCACGGGTACAGGCCGTGAGTATTATTATAAATCAGGAACCAGTATGGCGGCTCCGTTTATTGCGGGTCTTGCCGCTATGTTGATTCGTGAAGCTCCAGGGCTTACAGGTTATCAGATCAAAGAAAAGATTTTACAGTCTAGTCCTTCAGTGACTCGTTGTACGAGCTTACCAGTGCAGTTTTGTGTGGAAGATGATCGACGTATGGATGCTCGTGAAGCCGTGGTTTATGCTAAGAGTTCCAATAAAGAGGCTCCCTATCAGCCTTACTACTCTCCAAGTTATAAGATGGGTTCACGTGATTTAGCGTCGAGCGATCTTGTAGCTCAAGGATTTGGTTGTGGTACTGTCAGACAGCTTTATACAGATGCGAACTCTAATCTAGGACAAAAAAATAAACCTAGACATCCTTCTCCACTCACTCTTGTTCTGTTAGCCGCCCCTGTGCTTTTAGCCTTAGGGTTTAAATATCGTTACCGTCAGCATGATCGCAGAGCTTCAGAGCGTCAGCGTATCTTTATGCGTGGACAGATTGTCACGGATCGCGGATTTGTGGTTCCTGTGCAGGTCTTATGTTGGTCTGCAGGAGGCGCTGGTATCCAATTGACTGATGATGATCGTGAGGCCTTTAAAAATGCCGAGTCTTTCTCTAACGTCACTCTAAGAATCAAATCTAAGTTGGGGCAAATTGTGGTGTCTTCGGCCAAAGTGGTGCGCAAAGACCAATCAGGATATATGGGTATCCAGTTTGACTCTGGTGCAGAGGTAGAAGGCGGTAAGGCGAAAGGGTCTTAATCCCCTTAAGAGAGGTGATGGCGCAAGTCGATGATAAGCGCCAATCTTGAGTTTGTACTGCACATGTGGCTAAAAGCTTGAACCTTCAAAGGACAAATTTTAAAAATACTCGCTTTAATGAGGCGAGTATTTTTTTATGGCTTTAATACTTAAAGTCTGATTCTGACTTGAGATCACAAAATAGTCATTTCTAGAACTCATAAACTCAAATTCAAAATCTTGGCGAGTCAAGCCCACAAAAAGACAAACGGTTTTGCACTTTATTGCAGAGTGTGAATCAAGAATCAACACGTTTTCATTTATCTGCACTCAAGGCAAAATACGCTCAATTCCTAAGAATTTGTCTACAAACCCTTAAAAGTATTGTAGAAGAAGTCTAAATAAACACAAATGGCTACAACAAAAAAGGGGTGGAAGTATGAAAGCTTATATGAACGTCACATTTCTATGTGTAAGTGTATTAGGCCTTGCTGTAAGTGGGTGTCAAAGTACACCTAAAAAACAAGCTGCAAATCAAGAAGAGGCTGTGGGTCGTTTGATTAAACCTCATCTTGGCAAAGAAGATTTTAGAGGTGGAAGCACAAGTGGAGCTGACGTCGTGATGGATAACGACACGGGTTCGAAATACTTTCAAGCCATTCAAGAGGCTAAAACCAAAAAAGAAAAAGATCGCCAAGCCATCCTAGCGCAAGTGGGTGATTACAAAGTGAGTTTTGAATTTATCGAGACTTTTGCTTTTGATAAATCACAAGCTTTAGATAAACCGTATTTTTCTTGGGCCACAGAGTACATCTTTCCTTTAGAGGTCAAAGACAACTTTATCAGCTTACAGCACATTTTAGTGATGACCATGAAAGAGGACTCTGGAAAAACAACAGAGCCTTATGTGGTCAAGCACTGGAGACAAGATTGGACTTATGAAGCCAAAGACATGCTGACTTTTGTGGGCAACATGTCTTGGAAAACAACTCAATTAACACCAGCGCAATGGAGAGGAGCTTGGGTTCAAGCTGTGTACCAAGTGGATGATTCTCCACGATACAATGCTGTAGGAAAATGGGTTCACACACCTGACTTTTCTACTTGGGACGCCGAATCTGCGTGGCGCCCTCTACCACGTCGAGAGCACACTCAGAGATCCGATTATCAAGCCCTAGATTCTAAAAATCGTGTCACTGTCACTCCTACAGGTTGGTATCATGAACAGGATAACGTCAAAGTCGTGGTGGACCCTAAAACTCAAAAACCCACAGGTTATATTACTCGTGAAATTGGTTTTAATAGATACGAACGCATTAAGGATTATGATTTCAGTGTAGGTAAAGAGTACTGGAATAAAACAGCTCCTTACTGGGCCAGCGTCCGTAAGCATTGGGATGATGTGATCAAAAAGACCAAAGCTTTTAGTTTAGCAGATGAAGTTGCAGATAAAAAACTTTACAAATATCACTTCGAATTTGCCAATCAAATTGTGGAAGACAGCAAAGACAAAAAAGATTTTAAAGCCGACGCCAATGTATATAAAACTCACGCGACAAAAACCA
Source organism: Pseudobdellovibrionaceae bacterium (assembly GCA_023954155.1). Classification (NCBI taxonomy): domain Bacteria; kingdom Pseudomonadati; phylum Bdellovibrionota; class Bdellovibrionia; order Bdellovibrionales; family Pseudobdellovibrionaceae; species Pseudobdellovibrionaceae bacterium. The sequence goes on from JAMLIO010000004.1 coordinate 178,449, forward strand.
TTGACTCTTTTGTGCGCAAAAACTGATTGGATGTAGAATGTTAAGATGGGTTCTTGTTCTTTTATGTTTAGCTTTAGCAAGTGTAGAGACATTTGCTGCTGAAAGCGTAGAAGAAAAGATAGAGCCCGTCGTATTTACAGGCACCCGTCGTGCTAGGTCTCTCACCAACTCACCTGTGAAGACTGAACATGTAGGCAAAGAGGTCATCGAAAGAAATCATCACTCTGATGTGTCGCAAGTTTTAGATAATATTCCAGGTGTGACCTTGCAAAATCTGACAGGGCGCTTAGGACAAGCTCCTGTGATTCAAGGTTTGAGTGACGATCGGGTCTTGGTGCTGATTGATGGTATCCCTCAGTTGCAAATCTCATCTTCAGGTTATGATCTCACTCAGATGTCTGTAAACGACATCGAAAGCGTGGAAGTGATCAAAGGGGCAGCGTCTTCGCTTTATGGCAGTCAAGCTATGGGCGGAGTGATCAACATCATCACCAAAAGACCTACAGAACGCACGGCTTACTCACTGGATCTTAAAAATCTTTATACCTCTGACGAGCAATTGGATTCTGTGCGGACTTTACCTAACGTCATCAACGCCCATGTCTCTGGTGGTGTTTCGGATTTGTTTTTGTATAAGTTGTCCTTTGGTCATCGCCGTCAAGGTGTGATTGATTTAGATCCTTCTACCGTTGCGCAAGACGTGGGGGAGACTTTAAGACATAATCTTTCAGGCAATCTGACCAAAAAGTTCAACAAAAATATGACAGTGAGCCTAGATGCTCAACTTATAGATGAAGAGTTAAGTAAAACCGTCTCCGCACCTGTGGGTGGAATGGGGTATGTGCCTATTTTAAACGAAAGTTACACCACCACGCAGACTTACACTTTAGGCAACAACTACAGCTTTTATAATGGATCAAATTTAAAAACGACGTTGTTTTATTCCCAAGTGGTAGACAGGTTGGTGCTCAATGATAACCCCGCAACCTCTTATGTTGAAAATGAAAAAAGTGCTGATCTCAACACTGTGATGCTTGAAACTCAGTACGACGTCGAGTTTTTCCCTAACCAAGAGACCACAATTGGGGCTCAGTATCGGTACCAGTTCCTAGATCAAGACAATGTGGTGAATAACTCTTCAGGCTCTGCATCGAATAAAGAAGTGGATAGAAAAACACTTTGGTCGGTAGAGTCTTACGCCCAACACAGTTTAAAATATAAAAACACGGAATTCACTCCTGGTGTGAGAGGGCAATATGACAGCCACTTTGGTTCGCAAGTCACGCCTTCAATGAATTTTATGTACTCACCTAAATGGTTTGAAGACATACAGAGCAACATCCGTGGGTCTATTGGTGTAGGATATAGAGTGCCCACATTAAGAGAGCGCTTCTTTTATATGGACCACCGTGCCCTTGCAGGATACATCATTGAAGGTTCCACAGATCTTCAACCTGAACAGTCGGTCAGTTATCAATTAGGTATTGAACTGATCAATCGAGACAAGTTTTCTTTTCACATGAATGGATTTTTAAATAATGTGCGTGACATGGTCAGTGTGATTGAAGGGACAACTTCGGATGGTACGATGCTGTTCACTTACGGTAATATTGAAAATGTGCAGACTCGAGGGGTGGAGTTCACGGCTTCCGTGCAGCCTTTTGCAAAATGGACCATCGAACAAGATGTGACTCTTTCTAGGTCCATCAATCAAAACGAAAATACTGAAGTGCCTCTAAGGCCCAGAACCATTTATAAATTACGAGCCCATTGGCAGGCAAACAGCAAATTGATGCTGTCAGGGATATTTAGATATCAAAGTGATGAGTACGTAAATGTCTCTAACACGGACATTTCACAGTCCTATTCGGTTTTGGATCTGATGCTGAATTATCAGTATGATCCACGTTTGAAGTTGTATGCAGGGGTAGAAAATATGTTCGATGTTACTCGTAATCCTGCTAAGGACGGGGAAATGTTGGCCTTTGATAATCGTCCTGTGATGGGTCGACAGTTTTATATTGGAATCAACTTTGCAAATATGTAAGTTTAGAAAGAAAGGATAAAACCATGAAAGAAAGGATAAAGATTCAAATTTTATCAGTCATTCTTATGACATTCACAGCGTGCGGAGAGTTAGAGTCTAAATCTAATAATACCCTTCCTCCTTCATCAGGCGGAGCAAATGGGGAACAGTCAGCTACCCAGAATGAAGATGTCACTAGTGCAGAAGATACAGATGAGATGGTGGTGATCACAGGCCCTGAAGTTTTAGCTTCGACCTTGGTTTTTACAGATACGCTATTTTCAGATTATAAGTGGTACAGTTACAATATGCTTAATCATAGAGTGTATCCACTTTTTGATGTGTATGCGATCCGTTCAGGTTCTGCTGGACAGTACTATAAGGTGCAGATCATTGATTACTATTCTAAAACCACACAAGAGGCAGGCCACTACGAGCTTCGCGTTCAACGTCCTGATGGTGTAGTGAAAACAGTATCTGTTGCCGCCGTTGGATGTGGTGATCCCATTGGTGGAGTCGTGCCTGAGTGTGACGAGAAGAACACCTATGTCTTCTTAAACCTTGATACAAATCAAGTGACACACATGACGGCAGAAGTGGCTATTACTAAAGCGGACTGGGATTTAGGGTTTAAAAGAACGGATGTGTTGCTAAACAGTCCATCAGCAGGAGCGGGTTCTACTCAAGGTGCCTTTCTGTACAGAAACCCAGACTTCTTTGGCGCTTTTGGTTTTGCCAAATATGATCTGCTTATGGAGGCGTACGTAAACGGTGGTGAAGAGCAAGCCTTCCATGATGCAGGTTTTGTTGTCCCTTAATGTCTTAAGGGACTTTTTTGAATTTCAACATGTGTAGATCAATATAAGAAACCTTAGACTGATGGCTTCTAATACGCGTTGGTGATTGCTAGAAGTTCCAATCTTCGTCTTCAGTCACCACGGTTTTGCCAATCACATAAGAAGAACCTGAACCTGAGAAGAAGTCGTGGTTTTCATCTGCGTTGGGGGAAAGGGCGGCTAAGATCGCAGGGTTGACGTCAGTGACAGACGCAGGGAACAGAGGTTCAAAACCTAAGTTCATCAACGCCTTGTTGGCATTATAGTGCAAAAACTTTTTCACATCTTCAGTCCAACCTACGGGATCATACAAATCTTCTGTGTATCTGGATTCATTTTCGTAAAGATCAAATAACAGAGAGAAAGCATAGTCTTTGAGTTCTTTTTGCTGAGCTTCAGGAAGTTTCTCATAAGCCTTTTGGAACTTATACCCAATGTAATATCCATGCACGGCCTCGTCTCGTATGATCAAACGGATAAGGTCAGCGGTGTTTGTCAGTTTAGCACGACTTGACCAGTACATGGGAAGATAAAACCCAGAATAAAATAAAAAGCTTTCTAAAAATACGCTTGAGATTTTTTTCTTTAAAGGATCGTCAGCTAAATATTCAGTCAGGATCAGCTCTGATTTTTTTTGTAAAAACTCATTCTCTTCACTCCATCTGTAAGCTTCATCCACATCTTTCATTAAACATAGGGTGGAAAAGATAGAAGAGTAAGACTTAGCGTGAACGGCTTCCATAAAAGAGATATTGGTTAAAACAGCCTCTTCGTGAGGGGTGACAGCGTCTTTAACAAGCTCTAATGCCCCTACGGTGTTTTGGATAGTGTCTAGTAGTGTAAGACCTGTGAACACACGAATAGTGAGTTGCTGTTCCATGGGGTTTAAGGTGGCCCAAGACGGGATGTCATTAGATAAGGGTACTTTTTCTGGAAGCCAAAAGTTTCCAGTCAGACGGTTCCAGACCTCTAAATCTTTTTCATCTTCAATGCGGTTCCAATTGATGGCTTTAATATTTTTAAATGTACTCATTTTCTTGTCTCTCTTTTTTATTTTATCTTAAGTTCGTTTACAAACTACACGCCACACAGCCTTGCACTTCAGTTCCTGCAAGGGCTAATTGTCGAAGACGGATGTAGTAAATAGTTTTAATGCCTTTTGTCCACGCATAAATCTGCGCACGGTTAATATCCCGTGTGGTGGCGGTGTCTTTAAAGAATAAAGTTAAAGACAGACCCTGATCCACATGTTCTGTGGCGGCGGCATAGGTGTCGATGATCTTTTCAGGACCAATCTCGTATGCATCTTGATAATATTCCAAGTTGTCATTGGTCATAAAGGGTGCTGGGTAGTACACGCGTCCCACCTTGCCTTCTTTACGAATCTCGATCTTTGAAGCGATAGGGTGAATAGAAGATGTGGAATTGTTGATATAAGAAATAGACCCTGTAGGAGGCACTGCTTGCAAATAACGGTTATAAATCCCGTGGGCCATGACAGACTGTTTTAACTCTTCCCAGTCTTTTTGCGTGGGAATCGTCACCCCTGCATTGTCAAACAAAGCTTTAACTTTTTCAGTTTTGGGCTCCCATTTTTTCTCGGTATACTTATTAAAGAATTCTCCTGAGGCGTATTTTGATTTTTCAAAACCTTTAAAAGTCGATTTCTTTTCTATGGCAATCTGGTTGGATGCGCGAAGGGCATGGTAGGTGATGGTGTAAAAGTACATGCTAGTAAAATCAATGCCTTCAGGGGAGCCGTAAAAAATACGCTCTTTAGCCAAATAACCATGTAAGTTCATTTGTCCTAAACCAATGGCATGCGAGTCGCTATTGCCCTTAGCAATAGAAGGAACGGATTCAATGTCACTCATATCAGATACGGCTGTTAAAGCGCGGATCGCAACCTCTACGGTTTTACCAAAATCTTCAGACTCCATGGTCATGGCAATATTTAAAGATCCAAGGTTACAAGAGATATCGGTCCCCATACTTTCGTAGCTTAAGTCAGCGTTATAAGTGCTCTCTTCAGCCGACTGCAAAATTTCAGAGCACAGGTTGCTCATAGTGACTTTGCCTGAAACAGGGTGAGCACGATTCACATTGTCTTCAAACATGATGTAAGGGTAACCTGATTCAAATTGAATTTCGGCTAGAGTTTGAAAAAACTTTCGGGCGTTGATTTTCTTTTTTCTGATTTTGGGATTGTCCACCATCTCATAGTACTTTTCAGTGATGGAGATTTCAGAAAAGGGCTTTTTGTAGTACTGAGCCACATCATAAGGTGAGAACAAATACATGTCTTCGTTGTCTTTAGCCAATTGGAAAGTGATATCTGGAATCACCACCCCTAAAGATAAAGTTTTAATACGAATCTTCTCGTCGGCGTTTTCTCTTTTGGTGTCTAAGAAGTTCATGATGTCAGGGTGATGGGCATTCAGGTAAACCGCTCCAGCTCCTTGACGTGATCCCAGTTGGTTGGCGTAAGAAAACGCGTCTTCTAGAAGTTTCATAATGGGCACAATACCAGAAGACTGTCCTTCAATACGTTTGATCGGTGCTCCTGTTTCGCGAATGTTTGTCAGCAAGAAGGCTACACCTCCGCCGCGCTTTGAAAGTTGAAGGGCCGAGTTGATGGACCTGCCGATGGATTCCATATTGTCTTCCATGCGAAGTAAAAAACAAGAGACAAGTTCACCACGTTGCTTTTTGCCTGCGTTAAGAAAAGTAGGAGTGGCAGGTTGGAAGCGACCTGCGATCATTTCATCCACCATGTGAGTAGCAAGGGCTTCGTCACCTCTAGCGAGATAAAGTGCAGTCATGACCACGCGGTCTTCGTATCTTTCCAGATAGCGTTTGCCATCAAACGTTTTTAGGGTGTAGCCCGTATAATATTTAAAAGCTCCTAAAAAAGTCTGGAAACGAAATTTCTTTTCGTAGGCATGATCATATAAAGAGGACACAAATTCAAAACTGTATTGATCCAAGACCTCTTTTTCGTAATATCCTTCCGTCACAAGATAGTTAAGTTTTTCTTTAAGGTTATGAAAAAAGACGGTGTTCTGATTGACGTGCTGTAAGAAGTACTGTCTTGCTGCGGCTTTGTCTTTATCAAACTGAATTTGGTTGTTTTCATCATACAGATTAAGCATGGCATTTAAAGCATGATAATCCGTGAGGGCTGACATGGCCTCAGACTTATGAGGTTCTGTGTTTTTAACAGGTGTTACTTCTGGTGCTTTTGCCTTTACAGGGACTTTTTTTGTGGCTTTAGCGTTAGGTTTTGCGACCTTGGTGTCTGTGGACGCCTGAGATGTAGTGGGGGCGTCAGTATGAGCTTGGGGTGGTGCCTGTTCTACAGGGCTATGCGCTCTTGCTTCTGTGTCCATGATTTCCATAATTTTTCTACTCCATTTTTTACATTTATGACATCTTCATCAGTGCCAGCTAATTCAAATCTATATAGGTAAGGAACCTTGCAGCGTGAAGCGATCACATCACCTGCGAAGGCATAAAATTGTCCAAAGTTTCTGTTTCCAGAGGCAATGACTCCTCTGATCCAACGTCTGTTGTTGGGGTTATTCAGAAAGTGAATCACAGGTTTAGGAACGGCCCCTGTTCCGTCGTGTCCCGCATAGGTCGGAACAATCAGAACGTAGGGTGTAGATACTTCTAGCGCGGACTCCACTTGTGCGGAGTTTGCATCTTGTTCAGGTATACGCACCGAAGGCAGTCCCAGTTTAGTGATAAACCGATGGGTGTTCTGCGAACGGCTGGAATAGTAAACAAGTAAAGGTTGTGGGGTCATCGTTTTTGTTCCAAATTAAGGTGATTCAAAATCCTGTCATTAGGGACAGGGCTCTTGGGCCGTGTCCCACGTTGTTAAAAATAATCCAAATTATAGGGATCCGATTTTGTCGGGTCTAAATCCTGACCAATGGTCATCGCCAGCAATGACAACAGGAACTTGTTTATAGCCCAAGTTTCTTACCCTTTGCATGGCCTCATCATCCAAGGTGAGGTCTACAATTTGGAATTTAATGCCTTTTTGTTCAAGGGCTTTATAAGTAGCAACGCATTGAACACAGGCGGGTTGGCTATAAACGATCACAGACATGAAATACTCCTTTGTTGTTATAGTTGTTCTGTTTTGTGTGTGGTCCCTAGTGGGAGGTTGTAAGGGGACATACTCTCTTTTTTAGCCCCTCACACTAGATATGGTATTTCCATTGATTTTTGTGTCAACACCTAGTGTTTTTTGATAGATTTGTAAGCACTAGGATTTTACTAAGTCAAAATCGCGAGTCAAAATTTTGAACATCAGCGGCGACTACTGTCCTGTGAGTAAAGCTATTGTTTTATGTCCACACAATTAGTGATAAAAAAATGCGTTCTAGTACTGGACCTTTTGCGTTTATTTTTTCAAGTAGAGGCTTGACCCTTGATGAAAGTCTAGGAAGCGGGCAATAGGTGCCACTGATCTGAGCAGTTGCAATTTACAATTCAAATTTTTAAGTCAATTTTTTTTATTTTTCTTAGACGCGCAGTCAGCGATAGGCAACTGTTTGATTTCAAAAAGCCATTGGCCAATGACAAACTCATCGCCTGAGAATTGTGTGTGGGCTTCAATGCACTGGCCCTTTTTCAGTTGGTCTTGTTTGTTTCTAAGTTGAAAAGTTTGATGAGTAAGAATTTTTTTACAGTCGCCTTGCTGATCTTTGGCTAAGGCACTAAATAGAACTTTGAGGCTCACATCATGGTAGGTATGAGTGACAGGAAGCTTTGAGTTTTTTAGTAGGACAGGGTCATATTCAAAAACGCGGGTGCTTAAGCCTTCAATTTGACCACGAATTAGGCAAATAGGGCTGGGAAGGGCAGGAGCGGCTTGGGATGGGACTCCCCACAACAGAAACATAAGCAGGCATAAGGATTTTAGGTGTGACATGTTTTGATTGTATAGGTGCATTTGCATTTCTGACTAGGGGGACTGGTCTAAAAACTTTTAAAAATCGTTGCAACTCTTAGGGATTTCGCCTAATTTCTTAGTTCGATTCATCACAAGGCCCTTGTGGCGGAATTGGTAGACGCAGTGGATTCAAAATCCACCGCCTTCACGGGCGTGGGAGTTCAAGTCTCCCCGAGGGCACCAATCGCAAATTCTTGTAGGAATTTGCTCCTGAGCTCGGAGATCAGATATCGGAGCTTAGAGCTCTGAGAGCTAGTCGTGTGCTTACACATCCTTGCTGATGAAGTTGAATGATGGGGCGAGGTGGGTGAGTATGGGTGTTTCAACTACAGAACTCGAGAAAGCGGTTAAGTCTTTAGAAGAAGCTCTTGAGCTTCATCAAAAAGCTGAAACAGACATAGAAAAAAAAGCATTTAGAGATGCTGTGATTCAAAGATTTGAATTTTCTATTGAATTGAGCTGGAAAACCTCGATGAAAATTTTAGGCTCAGCCACTGCGGCAGCCAAACCTGCTATTCGTGAGATGGCTCGTAATAATTTGATTCAAGATCCTGAGTCTTGGCTAAAATTCATAGATGCAAGAAATGAAACCTCTCACACTTATGACGAAGATGTGGCCCAAAAAGTTTATTTGGTAGTTTTAAGCTTTCTGCCTTTTGCCAAAGAGCTTTTACAAAAATTAAAGCAGTCATCATGAAATTTGGACTTAAAGAATCGGATCTTCTATTTTTACAAGAAAACCTGATCCAACCTTTGAAAGGTCAGGGTTTTAAAGTTTATGTTTTTGGATCTCGTGCTACAGGTAAAAATCATCCGTTTTCTGATATTGATATTTTATTAGAGGGAAATGTGAGCAGCGATAAAGATATTATAATTATTCAAATTAAAGAACTGTTTGAGGAATCTAACTTTCCCTATAAAATTGATTTAGTTAAATCTGAAAATCTAGCCCAAAGCTACCGACCCAGTGTTATGAAAGATAGAGTTGAAGTGTAAACATCACTTTAAATGCTCCAAAAGAATCACAGTTTCTTTAAAAAGAAGATCACTTCTTTTTGTGTTCCCACCAAATAGACCTCTTGGTCCTCTTGAGTTCTTAAAGGGTAGACAGCGTGGATACGATCGGCTCTCTTGACCGTTTCACTGTAGTGACCTTGCGGAAGGGTGTTGAGTATAAGCTGCTCTTTTACGGCGAGGGTTTTTCGATCAAGGATAGAAATAGTTTGGTCTTCGCCAGTAATGAAGGTGTCTGAAGTTAAAGGTAGGACATGGTTTTTAAGTTGATCGTTTACAACAGTGCTTTTGCGGTAGTTGTCATTGATGTGGGCAGAAGACCACATTCCTGAGAGCCATCCCACTTCGCTTCCGTCAACTAAACTGAAGTAACTGGGGTGGTTGCCGCTTTCTGTGAGGTAACCTATATCTACTCGAATGTAATGGTCTCCGAGATCAATACTGCGCACATAGTACAGGTTATAAAGCTCAATAGCTTGAGTGACAAATTGGCCTTTAAAAAAATCATAAATTCTTAAGTAGCCATTATCGTTCTCTTGAGGGCCTCGAGATATGTTGGAAAAGATCATATAGAGTCGACCTTCGTGGTCATCTACTTTTAAGATCTGCGCCGATTTTTTTGTTATGTTTTGAACTTCTTTTTGAGCCGCATAAAGCTGTTCTAGAGCTTCTCCAAAAGTAGACACTTGCGTGTCACCGTTTAGCTTAGCCGTTTTAAATCGCTCAAGCATCAAGTCGTCATAATAAAAAATGGGGCTGGAGAAAATGGTTTTGCCATTATCAAAGTATTGTCGTGCATATTTTTGACTGCTGATTTGAGTCAGTGAACTGCCAAAGATTTCCATTTCACCAAAAAGATCTTCTCCCATTCCGCCACCAGACATAAAGCCTAGCATGTTGGAATTATGTGCCTGTTGAATTTGTCTTTCATAGCTGATGATTCCAGCCAAAAGATCTGTGGTTTCTTCTAAATACACTTTAGATTCAAGTTGATAGAGTTCAAAGCTTGGGGCTGAGGCATAAGACTGCGGAAGTGCAAACGCTGTCACTAATAATAAAGTGAAGTGAGTGGTCCATTTTTTCATGATTAACCCCTTTAGTGGAATTGTTAATAGTCCATATCCCACACTCAAAGTAACGGCAACCGTTCTCTTTCCAGAGGAGGTGAATAACGAATAGTTCCAAAGTAAATGCGACGCACCAATAGGGATTGAAGTTTGCTTTGAAAGGACAAACTTAGCATAGTCCTTTTTAAGTTTATGGGGGGCTAAAATGCTGACCTGCCCCCGAAGCATGAACCAAATACTAAGAGACTATCTGCATAGCAAGATCTTCTCTTTTTACCGTAAAAGTTTCAGGAGCTGGGGGCTTATATCCAAGACTACTGTGTGGCCTTACGGTGTTATATTCTACTCGCCATCTTTCAATTAACACTTGAGCTTCTTTTAACGTGTAAAATAATTCTCTACTTAAAAACTCATCCCTTAATCTTCCATTAAATGATTCATTATAACCATTTTTCCACGGACTTCCTGGATGGATATAAAGTGTTTCCACATTGATTATACTTAACCAATTTCTTACAAACTTTGATGTAAATTCAGCTCCGTTATCAGACCTTATATATTCAGGTATTCCTTTGTGGATAAACAACTTTGATATTGTCATCACAACATCCTTGGAGTTAAGCCGCCTTCTAACCCTTATTGCTAAGCACTCCCTTGTAAATTCATCAAGCACAGTCAGCATCCTGATTTTTCTGCCATCATTAGTTTGATCTTCAACAAAATCATAGCTCCAAACATGGTTCCTGTACTCAGGTCTTTTTCTTATGCATGATCCATCGCTAAGCCATAGCCTTGCTCTTTTAGGCTGTTTAACAGGAACCTTAAGACCTTCTTCTCGCCATATCCTATAAACTTTTTTATGATTCACATTAAACCCTTCAAGTCTTAATAATGCCCATACTCTTCTGTAGCCGTACCTTCCATATTTCTTAGCTAGATCAATAACTCTTAATCTAATAAGCTGATCCTCATTGCTTTCTATAAACTCTAATCTTTGTGTAGATCTTGGCTGATTGATTACCCTGCAAGCTCTTCGCTCTGATACTTTAAACTTTTCTATAAAGCGATCTACTGCCTTACGCCGCCTTGCAGGGCTTAGAAGTTTCCCGAAGCTATGCCCTTTAACATCGCATTATCTAGGGCCATATCTGCAACTAACTTCTTAAGCCTTGCATTTTCGCGCTCAAGATCTTTTAGCTTCTTGGCTTGATCTATTTCAAGGCCACCGTATTCTTTGCGCCATCTGTAGTAACTTTGCGGTGATATTTCTAACTGCTTGCAGACTAGCTCTAGCGCTGTGCCTTTTGCTAACATCACTTCTGCTTGACGAAGTTTTGATACGATTTCTTCTGCCTTAACCCTTTTTCCTCGTGGCATCTTCTTTCTCCCATTTTTAAGCCCTAGTTTATCATACTTTTTGGCTCAACTTTTGGGGAGCAGGTCAGATCGCTTAGATATTCCATTTTATGTTTTAAATTGTGAGAGTGAGTTTCAATCTAAAGTGATTGATCCTTTTGTAGAGTCTTACCTTCAGGGCGAGACCCCAATTCCATGTGTGAATTGCAACACCTATTTGAAGTTTGATCAGGACAAAAGGCGAGAAATTAAAAGAAAAACATGACGGCGTATTACTTACGTAAAATCTTTTAAGAAAAACATATAATTTGTGGAAAAAACTAAATATAAGTCCAATTGGAATTGCCGCTTTGTTGTTGATTTGTTTACTAACAACCGTCACAATTTAGAGACAAATAGGTAAATTTAATTATTTTTTAAGGGGGACTATGAAATTTTTTACAACTTTAGCCTTTGCTTTAAGTACTATGACTGGTTTTTTTATTACTAGTGCACAAGCAAATGAAACTAAATCAGAATTTTTCTATCAAGCTGGAGCTGACGAATCTTTTATTCAAGGATCAATTAGACATCATGCCGTTGAACTTGAAAGCATAACAGGAGAAAGCGTTTCAATTAAAGATCTTAATATTAAACTTGCATATGAAATTGGACTATCAGATAGCCTTGCAGCTTATGGTAATATTGGTTATGGCGATTTAGATTTTGCTGGGATTTTGACAGCAAAAGGACTTGATCCTTTCAACTTTGGCGTTAAGTATCAGATGCAAGCAGGCGTAGGACAGTTTTTTGCCAGAGCTAATTTAGGTGTAGGCTTACTAGGTAAGCTTGATTGCGACAATGAATGCAACAGAACTGATGGCAGTATTAATTTAGCATTGCGCGCAGGTTACTTGTGGACCCTTGAAAATGCATTTGTTGGATTAGCCTTAGATTACGGCTTATTTTCAACTGATGGAAAGCTAAAAGGCTCTAATGATGATATTAACAAAAAAGGCAGCGCTATTATTAGTGCTTTTTATGAACGCATAGTTGCAGATATGATTTTTGGTGGTCAGATTAGTTATAGTCACTCAGGAATTGGCGGAACTAACTCCGATACCCCTTTAGCAGGATTCTTTTACGGTGATGACGTAAATGGTTCTACCGATTTCTTGGGGCTAACATTTTATACACGTGTGCCAATGGCTACGGGGTTTTCACTTCTTGGGTCAATCGCTTATGAACGCATACTCGATACAGATGGTGTTGGTATAGACAGCGGTTATGTTTTTGGACTTAATATTGGTGGACGTTATAATTTTTAATCATTACAACAATTGATCTATTAAATAAGTTTATAGATTTAAAAGGGTTAACTAAAGGTTAACTCTTTTTTTATTTTGAAGTGATCTTTTAAAAAGTGCAGGCTGAAAATACAAGACGATTCCAGAAATGCTTAAAAATAAAAGCGACAGGGCCATTGGCAAAGCAATAATATATCTTCCCCAATTTCCAAACCAAAATGTTCCTTCGTGAAGAGATATTAAAAGAGATGATCTAACAACACCAATACCCACAACCTCACCCGTTCCTCCATCAACTTGGATTTGGTAATAGGTCATATGCCTGAGGGCGTGTCTGAATGTATTATTGCTGCCATCCAGAATCTTGATGGCTTATTTGCAAGAGACATAGAAGTTTTAGAGATTTTTACAGCCAAAGAAAATCAGCTACTAGAAGAGCTTAACGTATTAAGAGCGTCGCAACATTTAATATGGACACACGTAGACTCTTTATGCAAAGGCAAGATCCAGCAAGCTCCTCTTTAGTCCTGCACAAATATATTGTCTTAAAGATAGGTGGGCTTCTAAAATAGAGAGATGACAAAGGACAAGGTGGTGGGACCACTGCACAGTATGCCTGTGGATTTACGAAAAGCGATTGCGTCTGTAACAAAGGCGCAAGCGGCATGGAAAGAGATCACGCCCCTTGCCCGTAATGAATGGATATGTTGGGTGACTTCAGCTAAAAAAGCAGAAACACGTCAGAAACGAATTCAAAGGGCATGTGAAGATCTAAGTAAAGGCAAGCGTCGTCCGTGCTGCTGGCCAGGCTGCTTCCATCGCCGTCCCAGTGCTAAGAAATGGTTTAAAACGCCGAACGAATAGCCTCAAGCAACAGCCGTTCGGCTTTGGCTTTACCAAATTCAGGACGATGAATGAGTGCAATCTCATCTTTATAAGTAGGAAGAGAAGTCAGTGGTTTTAATCTTTCTTTTGAAAGTTTAACCGCACGTGCAGGAATAATTCCTTGTCCCAGTCCTTGAGCTGTCAGACGACAGATCAGTTCCAGCCCATCTGTTTCTATTGTTTTCTGAGGTCGACCTTTCCATTTCTTGATAATGGCTTGGGATTGAAACAAGTGCGGATTGTAAATCAAAGTGTCTTCATCAGATTTGCGATTTTCACTGCACCACACAGCAACGGTGTCTATGCTTAGTTTAGAAATCACAAGGTCTGGAACCTGTACAGGATTGATCACCACTCCTAAATCAATGCGACCACGTTGGACCTCGGTTTGAATATTACGAGACAAATCGTGTTTAAGTTCGACCTTAAAATCGGGAGCTGTGGTCTTTAGCTTTGATAAAGCCAGTGGAAGCGTATAAGAGGCCACCGTAATGTGACAACCTAAGGACATAGACTGTTGACCAAAGACGGTCTGTGAACCCTCTTCGGCTTCTAGGTCTTTGACGGTGTAAAGCAGGTCATTCACTTTCGAAAAGAAAAGCCGTCCTCGAGGTGTGAGCTGAATGCCTGAGCGTGAACGATAGAATACGGCTGAACCTAAATCGCTTTCTAGACGCTGGATGGACTCAGAAAGTGCGGGTTGGCTGATGCCTAATTTTCGTGAGGCTTCGCCCATTGTCGAACAACTGGCTGTGGCGGCAAAATTTTCTAAGTCTTTCATTCTATATTTCATAGGTATTTACCTTATTAAATAATAAGTTAATTTGGATTATACGAATAAACTTTATTCTTATATAAATCAAGATACAAAAGACGTTTAATAAAAACGTTCTTAAACTGATGGAGGGGATATGAAAAATAAAATACTTTTGGTGCTTATGGCCTTATCTTTGACGTCTGTGGCTCATGCCGAGATGTCATGTGAACCCACAGGGGTGTCAAATTGGAAAACCGCCAGCGTGGATCACTTGCAAAATGCGGCGACTTGGGTTTGGCATGTGAGAGCTCAAGGGATATTTGTGGTGGCTGATTTGATCTGTGATTTTAGGGAGTGTGTGGGATTTGTAAATGGGATCAAAGCTGAAGGGGCTTTGGAGCAGGATGGTCGTGGGAATGTGGTGTCTGTCACAATTTATGGCGATAGAGCCCTACACACTGTTAAATTCCATTGCACCCCCCAAGAATAGTTGGTATAGCCTCCCAAAGGGGGTTCTATGAAAGCATTAGGAACAAGCGTTTTAAGCGCAATCGTTGTTTTGTGGTCTTCATCTGTATTTGCAAATACTTATGTGAGATGTGGTCAATCTGTCGACTGGGATAACTGGGAAGTTGAAGGATACGAATTAGAGCTTTCAACTGAAGGTGCTGATGACTACAGTGGTCCAGTAGGGACAAACTGGAATATGAAATTAGGAAGCCTAGATGCCGAGTGGCTTAATCCTAATCCCAACATCACGGCTAAAAATTATAAAGTAGATGGTGACACCATCGTAGAAATTCAGATCGTGATGGGCAAATCAATGAGCGGTCCTGTAGGGACACGATACGTTCTGACTGGACTGTATGACGATAGCCCTCGCCTTGAAAAGTTCACTATGGGTGGATTTGCAGGTTCAGTAAAAACAGGAACATTCGAGTGCTTTACGGGGCACGACTAAAATTTTTTTTATTAAACACAAAACAAAAAAGGCTCCTTTTCAGGAGTCTTTTTTATACCCAGATTATGGGGTAAGATTTATTTACACTTGTAATAAGCGCAAAATCTAACCTGCATTTAGTCTACGGTATATGAAGAGTTGGAGTCTTCATACGATCGTGGTCGGAAAGGCTCTTCATTGATGCTTTTAAGTAAAGATTCAATTTCTTCATTATAATTATCATCAAAGTCTTCGTCTTTAGGTCTTTCGCCATACTCTTCATTGTAAACTCGAGAGATATTTTTGATATCGATACAGTTTTTGCCTTGTTTATTGATGTACTTGTACATTTGCCTTTTTAACTCAATGTCTTCTTGTTTATGAGCAAGTTCTTTGATTTTTTTCATGAGAAGAATTTGGCCTTTACAATCTAAAAACTTTAAATTGTGCGAAACTTGTAAATCATCATCTTTTAATAACTCTAAAATTTGATCTTGCACGCTTTGACCTTTGTAGCCCATGTTGATCAGCCAGTCGTGGTAACTTTGGTTGTCAAAATTTTGCGCCAAACTTATATTTGATAAGGCAAATATAAAAGTAAAAAGTACGTATTTCATGATTCCCCCAATAAAAACTTTCATCTATAAAATGCAGATAAGATGCCAGCTTTAAAGATATATATTGGATTTGAAAAAAAAATAGATAGACTTATAGAACAGATGTTCATGATTTAAACAGGGCAGTTTCCCTGAAAATTTTCAGGATAGCTGTTTTAGGCCAGCTGTATTTTGTATAATTTTTCAGAGATTTTATACTTGTATGACTTTTCAGAGCTGTTTTATTTTGAGACAAAGGTCTTTGGGTGTTTTCCTCAAAAGGAGTGGTATGTATAAGCCGATTTTGCTTCTGTTAATCTCAAATATATTTATGACTATTGCTTGGTATGGTCATCTTAAAAACTTTAACCATAAACCCTTATGGTTTGTGATCATCATTAGTTGGGGAATTGCATTTTTTGAATACTGTTTTCAGGTTCCAGGGAATCGTTTGGGCTTTCAGCATTTCACTTTACCTCAACTTAAAGTGATCCAAGAGGTCTTAACCATGGCGGTCTTTGCGGGGTTTTGTCTTTTGTATATGAAAGTTCCCTTAACTAAAAACTTTTTAATGGCCTCAGTGTGTCTAGTTTTAGCAGCCTTTTTTATCTTTCGAGATATGCCTAAAGCTTAAAGTATGTGGGAGCCTAATTGGCAATAACTGTCTGGGTGTTTAGGATTTCGGCAGTATAGGTATGTGGGTTAAAAGCTAGAGGCAAACCAAAGGGACCTATTTTTGCAACTTCTGAAGAATAAGGAGTTGTTATGTATAAGCTTGTGTCAAAAGCCTTGAAAGATGAAGCCCCGTCTTTATTTTTGAAAAAAATGAATTTTATATTTACGGCTCTCTGTTGTTTTTTTCTAAACATAAACAGTCATGCACAAGCTCAAAGTACCCCTCTTACTATTTCTAAAACCATCTATGGTGCTGGTGAAATTCTGATCCCCTGCCAGTTAGAGGGAATGGATCAATCGTGTAAGTTAGATATGGGGGCTCCATTTTCTGTATTTTCAGTCGAAGAAACTAAAGACTTAAATGTGATCAATCAAATTGATTATGTCGGTGTAAGTGGAATCTCTGCAAAATGTAATGTTGTGACATCAACTAACCCAGTGAGCTTTGGACCTGTATCTGTGAAGGATTCCTTGTTTTTAAATTGTCCTCAGCGGGTGAGCAGAAACCATCTTCTAGGTTTAAACCATTTAATGACCCGTCCTTTTAAAATAGATTTCCAAGAACAGACCTTTTCAATTTTTGAAGGGACTGAGGTTCTAAACCATGAGTACCAAGTGGATAGCAGTGGACATGTATTTGTTAAGATTAAATTGATCAAAGCAAACCAGGAGGTCGAAGTGAGGGCCATGTTGGATACGGGTGCAGGACTCACCATTGTTAGCGGTCATCTAGTCGAAAGCCTTCCTCAATTCTTTACGTCTTTGGGTACAAGTCACAACGATGTGAAAGACACGAATTCCAATGTTATTCAAAATAAAATGGTTTTTATCAGTACTATAGAGATCGATCAAAAAAGAATAGCTATACCCTATTCGATGGTTATGGATTTTACGGACCTTAAAAAATCCATTGGTTTTGATGTAGATATGATCATTGGGCTTAATGTTTTAAGAGAGCTTAAGACTTTATCTATTAACCCCTCTAATGCAACTTGGTCAGTTCAATAAACATGTCTTACCTTGCCACTTGTTATAAAGTCCTTATATCTTACTAAAGACCAGTCTCGAAATGAGACGGTCATTGTCTCATTTCGCAACTATTGAGATTTAAAAAAACTTTTCGCTTTATGGTCTTGTGCCCCAAGATTAAATTCTTATATTCTAGAATATAGAGGGGAGAGAAGTTATGTTATTTAAAGTCCTTTTTCTGTTTAGTTTTTCTTTTGCGGCCCTAACTCCATCTGATGAAATAAGTGTTGGTGATGGCGTAAATACAAATATTAGTGGTGGTATTGTTCAGCGTGCATGCGTGGAAAACGACTCCTTTATTGCACTTAATAGAGACACGACCATTGATGGAAAAAGTTATAAATACGGAACTGAAATTTATTTTGATGATCAAGGGAATGCCTTTATATATCAAGGTGATTCTGATGATGTGGTTCCTGTAAACTGGAAACCAAATCAAGTGAACTGTAAGCAGATCACAGTGTTGCCTTATGATCGTGAAACAGGCGAGATCGGAGAGTACAATATCCCTATTGACTTTGAGCTTGCTGGGAAAAGGACCAAACCTAAAAAAAGAGGTGGAACCACTTACTGCTACCGTGGTGTTAAAGCTGTGGTGAATGGCAATAAATCTTATGCTAATGGAAGATTGAGATTAAGTGGTGTTGCTGCGTATATGGCTAACAGTCAGTTGGCTAAATCAGGTTTAAAGAAATATTCAAGTTATCAATCTGCACCTAAGGGTTCGATTTGTGTTTTTAATAAAGGTGGTAAAGTCACCAGTTCTGGTGGTCACAAATATGGACACATCGGTATTAAAGGTCGTCGTGGTGTGATTGACCCCATGGTGGGTTTTAATTTGAAAAGACCATTCTTAGGCTGTTACGGACCTGGAAGTAAATGATTTGCTTGGCAATGATCATATGCGCTTAGCCTTTTACATTACAATCATTCTTGGATTTAGTATGTCTGTGGCCGCTCAAGACGAGCTGGCTCCAGGCTTAGGTGATGATGTCAAACCTACTACGTTTTATGATAAGCATGGGAATGTCTTACCAGATGACCCTAATCATCCTGATGTACACTGGCCTATAGTGGGCAAAGAGGGAAATGCAGCTTGGCGTGGGGTAGGGCGGTTGGACAATGGCGATGGTGGGTGTACCACTACAGTATTTCAAATTCCTCAGTGCAATGACCCCACTAAAAATGCTCAAGCGATCACAAACGGACATTGTGTAAAAACTAATGCGATGAGTGTCACCTTTGATATGTTTCATAATATGGACCCCAAGTCGAGAGTAAAGGCCACGGTGTCTAAGCCATTGTACTCTACGCGCAACCGCTCAGACATTGCCATTTTAGAATTAAATACGTCCTATCAAGCGTTAAGCGACAAGGGGATTGAAGCTAAACGAATTTCTAAAACTCCTTTGCAAAAAGATAAAAAGTACGACTTGGTAAGTATCCCTTCTCAAGGGATAAACCCTGTACTTCGCAGTGGAGAGTGCAATATGGGGCCCAGTGTACCTTTAATGACGGGCGCATTTGTATGGGGGAACGCTGTAGAGTTTTCTGGCTGTTCAGCCACAGGCGGGGCTTCGGGCTCAGGTTTATTCAGAAACGATGAGTTGGTAGGGATTTTAAACTCAGGAAATGTTTTGGCAGACAGTCAGCGCCCAGAGCCTTGTGAAATGGGCACCTGTGTTTACAATGAGACAGGACAGGCCGAGCACAAAATGAAGAACTTTGGTTTTGATGTTTCGGGTTTACATAAGTGTTATAAGAACTGTACTTTGGATACAAAGTTAGAAGGGTGCCCGCTTCCTGATCCCGACACAGAATTTCAAATTCGAGCTGATCATCCCGATTCAAATGGAAACTGGACAAGTTCATTGGATCGAAAATTTATCATAAATTCTCCGTACAGAAATTATAAAGTAAAAGTATGTTCTCCAGGAACATCTTGTAATTGTAACGATCCTTCAGGATACGGCCCACCCAAAGAAAAAACCTTACCTCAAACTTCCACGCGCTATTTTACTCCCTCATCTTATTTGCCAAACGTACCCACAGATGCAAAAAGAGGCGAAAAATCTAAGCTTTATCTTTTTTGTTTTCGCGGCGTAAAGCCCGACGGCAACTTGGATGATACCAAAAACATAACAAGTTACCCCATACATCATTATCTTGCTGATAGACAGGGTGGCATTCCCATAAGACCTGGCGGCAACATCCCAGGCCTTCCCTCACGCAAAAACAAATAAGCAGTGTGAGGTCTACGCCTTGTGACCTGCCCCCGAAGTATGAACCAAATACTAAGAGACTATCTCATAGCTATGATCTATCCCCATCGACAAAGCCAGTATCTTTCTGAGTGACAACGCATTAACAAGCGGTCTGTTTATTCATTCTTCTCCTAGCAAATTCTCTTGGTGTCAAGTTGCCTATTGATGAATGAGGTCTCCAATTGTTATATTCTATACGCCATCTTTCCGCCTTTCTTTGGAAGTCCTCAAGGCTTGAAAAGAGATTTGCATTTAAAAACTCATCCCTAAGTCTACCGTTAAACGATTCTATGTGCCCATTTTCTGTAGGCTTTCCAGGTCTAATAAAATGTAACTTTACTTCATTTATATAAGCCCACTGATCAAGTTTTTTTGATGTAAATTCACTCCCATTGTCTACACATATAACCTCTGGAATTCCTCTGAAAATTTTTAAACGCTCTAGTGTTTCTATAACCTGTTCTGATTTAAGGCCATACCCAGAATCAATTGCTAGGCTTTCTCGACTCAACTTATCAACTATGGTTAACATCCGTATCTTACGGCCATCAATCAACTGGTCATGCACAAAATCCATTGTCCAAACTTGATTAAGATTGGTCGGGGTAGGAGGTGTAACTCTTAGCTCAGTTGTAAATTTTCTGCGACGAACTTTCTTGGTGCGTACCCATAACTGCTCTTCCTTATAAATCCTATGAACCCTTTTGTGATTAACCTTCCAGCCTTCACGCCTAAGTAAGACATGTATGCGTGGACAGCCATAACGTGGCCTTGATTGCGCTATGCTGATGATCTTTTCCCGAACTGCACGATCATCTCTAGGGTGGTTCTTATAGTCATATGTTGACCGAGCCAGACGCAATAACCTGCAAACTCTACGATGGCTCACGCGAAAATTCTTGACCAACCACTGACCAAGATCGCGTCTCTTAGCAGGTTTTAGAGCTTTTTTTGAACCACCTCTTGGAGCATTTGTTTATCCAGCATGAGGTCTGCTACTAGGTTCTTTAAACGACGAATCTCGTCTTCTTGCTGTTTTAGCTTGCGTAGCTCACTTATCCCTAACCCTGCATACTTCTTCTTCCATGTATAAAAAGTTTGCTCGGTTATTCCTAGGCTACGACAAACTTCCTTGGCTCGTTCGCCAGACTCGGCTCTGCGAAGGGCGTGCACGATCTGTTCTTCTGTGTATCTTGTTTTTTTCATTTATCCTCCTTAGGGCTTTAAGGACCACTTGTCACGACGCTTCTAAAGATACCCATGGCCTTCTTTTTGGGGAGGAGGTCAGCTAGTGCTGCTCGAAGATATATCGCAAATTCTATTTAAGTTTTAAACTTCTAAGAGCTTACAAACTCAAAACGTAAAGGGGAGTGTCTCATTTTTGGAATGGGTCGGGTGGTGCCTTTTTTGCAAGTGATAGTGGAACACAAAGACTCATATTGGGGGTATGTATGAGACATTTGGCGTTTAACCTAATGTATTTGATCTTAGGACAGATTTTAGTTGTTAATGCTTGGGCACTTGATCCGAATGCGTGTAAGAATCCGACTAAGGATGGCTATACTGTGCAAAATGTGAACAGCAAAGATCCTATCAGTTTGATGTCTCATTCTGATGCAGTTAAACTTTTTAATGAGCTTAAGAATCCAAAATATAAAATTCCATATTTGAATGCCAATAACAATTGTGATGCTCGAGGGCACCAGATTTCTCAAATTTTAAAAAGCAAATATAATATTTCTACCATTAAAATTTTTGTTGAAGCTGTAAATGAAGTCCATTACGGCGCGGGAGCCCCATCTTTTATGCGTGATGATTTTGTAGATGATGGTTCACGTGTTGTATTAGACGCCAAAGATATTTTAGGAAACTATCACACATGGAGCTACCACACCGCTCCTGCCGTATGTGTAAGAAAAAATGGCAAAGATGAACTGTACGTCTTTGATCTCTCTTTATTCTCTGAACCTGTTCCCTATAACACATGGAAAAATAAAATGACTGACGGATTGTCACCATCAGCCTACGAAGTTTCAAGCACAAACATGTACTCTATGATGAGACAAGGCCCCGATCAACCTGCAAAAACTCAATTTGAAAATTGGGAAACCTCAATGATGAAAGATGCTCTAAGTAAGGACTGGAGCGGTCACCAAAGACTTCTAAGACAACACCCCACAGCCTCAAGTCCCACCCATCAAACCACCATCAACTAAACTCAGACTCTTTGCACTTTCGGAAAGGGTTTTGGAATTTAAAATATAATTCTAGATATACTTTCAAATGGCCCCAGACGATTGCGGGTGCAAAGCGTCTTCGGCACGCGTTACCCTCTGGGCCCTTTCGGCCCCACAGGCCAACGCGTGTCGGATACGCATTGCTCGCCTCGGAGGGACCATTTGAAAGTATATCTAGAATTATATTTTAAATTCCAAAACCCTTTCCGAAAGTGCAAAGAGTCTGAGTTTATAAATATGAATTAGTTTACTGGTCTTTGGTCTTAAAAGATATTGCTTAACAGAGAGTTGATTTGACCCCAGTGATGAATGCTCTGATCCTTTAATTAGAAACTCTTATATGTCGGAAATAAGGTTCGACGTTTCTACAAGCCACCATAAAAGGCTGACTAAGAGGGGTTAGATGATTTGTGTTCAAAAGTTTTGTCGTGTCGCTAGTAGTGTATTCTTTAGTTTATTCCTTATTCTCCCACAAATTTCACAAGCTTTTCCTTTGATTCCTGATCGGGATATGACTCCTGGGCATATTTGTGAAGTCAGTGATCCTGATTTTAAAGAGTACCGTTATTACGAGCAAATTCCTTATTGTTATAGAAATGTAAGTAGCTCTCGAAAAAAACAGATTTATGCTAAATATCGAATCCCTAAATCTTGCCAACATAGATATACCATTGATCATCTGATCCCCTTATCTATCGGGGGAAGCAATACAGATGAAAATTTATGGCCTGAACATGTGTTAGTGAAGGCCACCAGAGCCAATCTTGAAAATCAAATTTATTGGTCGTTACGACGAGGTGAGATCACACAAGAAGAAGCAGTTGAGACTGTTTTGCTTGAAAAGAACAATGTAGTTCAGGTGCTCCAGTCTCACAATTTTAAAAGCGGCTGCGATATCCCCACGCTATAAATAATCCGCCAAAGCTTTTGGGCAAGGCTTTTGCAAATTCCAAAAGCTGATATTGCTATAATGGGGATGTGACTTTTAATTTGCAGTAGAAGATGGGCCCGTATCCTTTGATGTGAGGTAGGATCATTTGTCCATAAGTTGTGGGGCAGGAGCCTAGTTCGTCAAAAGAGGGTGCGGGTATAAGTTCTACGTGGTCTTTTTTCTTTTTTAAAAACTTAGCGATCACATCGTCATTTTCGATGGGATTGATGCTGCATGTGGAATACACAATATGGGCGTCAGCTTGTGCACATAAAAGGGCGGCACATAGGAGTGTGTACTGTTTCTGTGCCAGACGTTTACTGGTCTTTAAGTTCCATCCCTCTGTATTGTTCTGATGGATATGATGTCTTTCAGAAGAGCAAGGGACATCCACTAAGATTTTAGAAAAGCTTTGGGGAAAATAAAACCCAAACTTGGTTCCGTCTTTATTAAGCACTTTGTAAGTGGCGAGGTGGTCTTTGGGTGTGTACTGCTTTAGAACTTTTCTTAAGCGATGCGACCGACTTTCTGAAGAGTCATTGCATATCATTGAGCCTTCTTGGCCTAGCTGACTCAAAATGCCCAAAGACTTCCCGCCAGGAGCCGCACAAAGATCTAAAACTTGATCTGAAGGTTCTATGTTTAAAGCCATTACAGGAGCCAGAGATGCGGGATCAAGGATGTAGTTTTGAATGTGACCATCAGCGTGGCGTAAGCTGGCTTGTTGATGATCTGTAAACGCGTAATGATCTAAATTTTTTAAAATCTGCAACAGCGATAAAAAGGACGGGTTGATCGAAGCCGTGTGTGAATCTTTGGGAGCTGATGCAGCTGTGGTTGCTGTCTGTGAGATCGTAAATGATTCAGAAGGGGACTGGGTTTCAAATGCCGAAAAGCAAATTTGCCTTTCCTCGGCTTGCAGGCTTTGATAAAGCTCATTCCACTTATCGGAGTATAATTCTGAAAAATATCGTTCAAATTCGTTCATGCTGTAAAGAAGGGTTTAAGTTTATCTAGGGCTTCGGTTTTACTTAAATGCAGTTTTAACTTTTTTAGACGGCCACTTTGTCCTTTCAGAAGTTCTACTTGTGATTTGCTTAACTCAAAGAACTGGGCCAAAAAAGCAATCACCTCTTTATTGGCTTGTCCCTCCACAGGAAGGGCTTTAATTCGTAATTTAAGATGCTCGCCATAACGCCCTGACCACTCTGATTTGCTCGCACCTGGTTGAACGTAAAGACTTAAGGTCACAGCAGTTGAACCTTCTTCTTTTAAAAAAGTATCAATGTTTGTGGTGGTCATTTTGATGTGTGGAAGAGAGTGACATTAAAAGAATCCCAGAAGTCAAATCGGTTGAGATCACTTCGACTTGGGGAACATGTAGAGCCTTCATAAACCCTAAGACCAATGCCAAATTAGTGACATCAGTTTCGGGATAAGCACTAGCCAGTTGATCATCATTAAAATGTGCTCTGCTTAGTAAAGTCTTTTTGAGATCATCTTGAGAAAAACTAAAAGCAGAAGATTCTATATCTTTCTGATCTGACTTTACTCCTTTTGCAGTTTGAGAAGATGAGCGGTGTGCAACGTGGGGCGTATCTTTTGTTGCTAACACTTGAGTTTTGATGGACTTACTGTGTACACCACCAATTCCAACCACCAATTTTTTATTTAATTCCTCTTTAATTTTTGCAGGGACCTGTTTGTGAGCGAAGTTTTCGGCGATAAGCGTTGCTTCTGTGGCTAACTTTTTCCCTAGTGGATTTGGCGATTTTGCTGTTGCCACAGCTTTTTGTTTTTTCAAGATTTGATCTTTAAAGCTTACCGAAGCCATTTGACCCATATAAAAGAGGTAGTGGCCGCTCGGATCATAGGAGATCATTTGCATGCTTCCGCCACCGATATCCCAAACCACCACTTCGTGAACGGACTTTTCGCTAGAAGCGATAGCGGCCCAAAATCCTAGTTGAGCTTCTTCTTGTTGATCTATAATTCGAATAGGAATAGATGTCGTTTCTGACAGAGTTTTTATAAATTGCGTTCCATTGGTGGCTTGTCGGAACACTTCAGTAGCCACGGCCTCATAATGTAAGACTTTAAATCTTTTATTTGTAATCTTCCATTGATTGAGTGTTTGGATGCTTTCGTTAAGCATAGCTTCTGGCAGGGCCCCTTTGTGAGTCTTTAAAGCTTCTTTGAATTTGAGACTAGTTGCCTCTTGATGAAGAATCTTTTCGATTTTATGGATGCAGGTGTTCACTGTGGCCACAAGAATCTTACTAGACCCTGAACCAATATCAATGGTGGCTCGATTTTCCAAACAGCTGTCTTGAGCATTGGAATGCAGAAGGCTGCAGCCCCCGAGAAGAATAAAAGTGGTGAGCAAGCAAAATCTTGGGCTTAAGCAAGTAATAAGGTGTCTCATTTTCTACCTTCATCGTGATTAAAATTGTATCAGTTGGACCTAGGTGTTTTTTAATGAGAAAAAATTGTGAAGTCACCCATTTTATTGTATTATATGTGCTGTGAAGGGTTTAAGATTGCGAATGTTTGTGGCTTTAGGATTTCTGTGGGCATGTTTTTTTGCCAACGTCACCATTTGCGCGTCTTGGCTTGAGCTTCAGAAGTCAGTTGTAGCGGACTTAGCTCAAGGCCAGAACAACCTTGCTTCTATCTTAATAGATGAAGCTTCCCCTGAACCTATCACCGAAGAAGAAACTAATAATACAAGTGTGTCATCTAATGTGGAAGAAGAAGATCAACATTGTGATTCTGCATTTGATTTTATGCACTTAAAACAAATGTCTAAAACGCGGTATTTGACCGCCCAAATTTCCCCTTCATATTCCGAGATTATTTTACCACCTCCAGAACGTTCATAATAAATAAAGCAAATTATTTATTATGAACTTAATTCTGTTATGGAGGTTGAAGTATGGAAATACTGTATCCCAAGTTATTAGTGTATCGAAAAGAAAAGTTTCACGAAGTTAAAGATGTTTATGAAAGCCTTGCTACATCACAAAGTCCAAGCACGTTGTTTGTGACATGCTCTGATTCTAGATTAAGCCCGCAAGAGTTCACTCTATCTGGGCCAGGAGAGTTATTTGTCATTCGTTCGGCAGGAAATTTGATTGCTCCCTATGATCCTAAACATATACCCAACGAGGCCCTGACTCTTGAGTATGGTATTGTAGCGTTAAATATTAAAGAGATTATTGTATGTGGTCATTTAAGCTGTGGGGCGATGGCAGGTATTATGGATGTGGAAAATTTAAATCACATGCCGTTGGTCAAAAAATCACTTTCAAATTTTAAAGAGACCCATAAGCATGAACTTAAACATATCAAGTGTGCCGATGAGCTTTCTCGCTGGAATGTGAGTAAGCAATTGGAAAACATCTACAGCTATCCCTTTGTGCGAGAAAGAGTACAAACTGGTGAATTGCATATGTGGGGTTGGGTGTTTGATTTTGTCACACATGAGGTGGTGTACAAGAAAAACTTTCGTGAAATTTTAGAATTAGAAAGTCCAATGGATTCTGTCTCTTAACAAAGAAAATATTTAGTATTTTCTTTTAGTGTTGTATTTGCATTTTATTTTACACTCACAAAATCTATTGAGGAGTTTTTATGTCGTTTCAGAGAGTGTTTTTAAAAGAAGTTACGGCTTCTGTAGTTGTGTTTTTGGTGGCCTTACCTTTGTGTCTAGGTATTGCAATTGCTTCAGGTGTGCCACCCCTTTTAGGGATTGTGTCTGGAGTGATTGGGGGCTTGATTATTGCCCCCTTTGCGGGAGTTTCTTTACAAGTGAGCGGACCAGCTGCAGGACTTGCGGTGATGGTCTTTCAGTTTGTAGAGAAGTTTGGATTGGGAAGCTTAGTTTGGTTAGGTCTTATCATAGGTTCCTTACAGTTTCTTGCTGGGGTTGTGCGTTTAGGAGATTTTTTCAGGGCCAGCTCACCTGCGTTGATTAAAGGGATGTTAGGTGGAATTGGTCTTTTGATTTTAATCAGTCAAATGCTTGTAGGTCTTGAAGTGGAGCCGACAGGAAGTGGGTTTAAAAATCTAGCGATGATCCCACAAGCTCTTGCGCAAGGAGTGATACAAAAGCCCCATGCTTTTGGACTGCTGTTTGTGATTGTGGGTTTGATTTATACTTGGGCTTATCTGCCAAAAAGTATTTCGTCTAAACTCCCAGGATCTCTGGTGGGAGTGGTTGTGGCGACGTTTATGGCGGCATGGCTGTTTACTGACGTGAAATTTATTGAGATTCCACCCAATGTTTGGGAAGGGCTTAACGTGATCAGTGTGGACAAGTTAGGTCTATTCTCTTCAGGGCTTTTGGTGTCTGCTTTAGGGATTGCTCTTGTGGCCAGTGCGGAGACTTTGCTTTCGGCGGTGGCTACGGATCGTATGGCAAAAAAAGTAGGTTCCGATTATAATAAAGAGCTTCGTGCACAAGGACTTGGTAATTTTGTTGCAGGACTTTTGGGAGCCTTACCCATTACTGGAGTGATTGTGAGAAGTTCAGCCAATATTGAAGCTGGAGGAAAAACACGTTACTCAGCCGTCATGCACAGTCTTTGGTTACTGCTGTTCGTATTTGGGTTACCTTCACTTCTTAATTATATTCCTATTGCAGGACTTGCGGCGATTCTTGTGGTCACAGGGATGAAGCTACTGGATGTGACCGCAATCCCTAAACTTTGGAAGCAAGATCGCACTGAATTTGCGGTGTATCTGGTCACCATTGTTGGAGTCTTTGCCATAGATATTTTAGCGGGAGTGGTTTTAGGGTTTTTAACTTCAATCTTTCTTTTGGCTATTAAAACTTCAAGACTTTATATTGATGTTAAGCAGACAGAACAAAGAACTGAACTTAAAGTTCGAGGTGTGGCCAGTTTCATCTGTATTCCTAAAATTTCCAAAGCTTTGGCAAGCATAGAAAGTGACGTGTGCTGCGTTGATCTGTCGGGGTTGTCGTTTATGGATGCGGCTGTGAAAGACCAAATTCATACATGGTGCGAAATTGCTCGCTCTGCGGGGAAAGAGGTCACACTGACCATGACAGTGGCGGATGCTGAAGCTGATGAAAGCCACTCGACGGGTTTAATTTTAAATATGAAGCAGTTAGAAGAACTGGCTCCTTGATTTTTTTCGTATTGGGGATTGTCGAGTCAGGGCAAAGACGATAGCTTTGCCCTTATGAAATTTATGGTTCTCAATGCTTTACAAATGCAGACCTCGGCTCCGTATCAAGAGTGGATACTGAGGCTGCAAGCCTTAGCTGAAATGACTGAAGTTCCATCATGGCTACGTCTTCAACCCCAGACTTCAAATGTCACAGGAGAAGGGCCGCAAGGTCGCCCTCAACCCCAGTCCTCCACCACAAACCCTTCACCTTATCTTGAAGTAGGATTTATGGTCTCAGATCAGGGTGAGATTCAGTCTTGTGTTTGGTTTAGGACCTTTGAAGAGATTTGTGAGATTGATTATATCTTCACCCTTCCCCAAGCTCGCGGTCAGGGGTGGGCTAAAGAACTGCTGTTCAACCTCTGTCAACGGGCTCTAAAGGAGTCGCTGTTTAAAGAAGTTTGGCTGGAAGTAGAAGAACGCAACACCGCAGCAATAAGGCTTTATGAATCCCTAGGTTTTATAAACGAGCATAAGCGTAAGGACTATTATGGACAGGGACGCCATGGTTTTAATTATAGGCTAAAGCTATTGTAAAAATGTCACTTGTGAATGCTGGACTTCTTCAAATGGGGGGCCAGTGATGATGTTTGAGGAGGGGAGGAACCCTTGCCATAGCCCGTGGGTTTTGCTATAGATAGAGATACTCTATAAGGTGTTTTACGGAGAGGGTCCCTGAAAGGACCCTCTTTTTTTTAGCACCACTTTTTAGAGACGAAGAAAATGAGGTAGCACGAGTGTCTACACTGTTAGAAACATTAGAAAACATGGCCAATGAAATTGTAGAGCGTGAAGGCTTTCGTCTTTACGATATTGAATTCCAGCAAACGGCACGCAAGTTGGTGGTGACCATTGATAAGGACGGTGGAACTGTGTCCATTGATGACTGTGTGAATGTCTCAAGGGGCTTAAATCTTTTGCTGGATGTGGAAGATGTGATTCCTGGTGAAGCTTACGATTTGGAAGTTTCAAGCCCAGGTCTAGAGCGTGCACTGAAAAAACTTTGGCATTTTGAAGGAGCTATCGGAGAGAAAGCCAAAGTCAGCATCAAAGCCGACGCTGACACGGCTGCCTTTGGAAATTTAAGAGCCTTTAAAGCCGAGGTCGCTGGTGTGTCCCCTGAGGGACAGATCGAGTTTACAAATATTGAAAACTCAAAACTGGAAAGTATTACAGTGCCATTTGACAGCATTCATAAAGCTCAACTGGTTTTTGAATATGGTAGAGATATTAAAAAAGTTAAAGATGCTAAAAAAGCAAAGAAAGCAAAAAATTAAAAAGAAGAGGTAAATTATGTCTACAGGTGTTTTTTCTGATATGAGCCGTCTGATTGAGGCTTTGGGAAAAGAAAAAGGGATTGATAAAAACATCGTAATCAATGCTGTGACTCAAGGTATGCTTGCTGCTGCGATTAAGAAATATGGAACTTACCGCGAAATTGAAGCTCAATATAATGAAGAGAGTGGTGAAGTTGAACTTTTTGAATTTAAAGAAGTTGTTGATGACAAAGATTTTATTGATGAAGAAGTTGAAATTAAACTCAGTGAAGCAGAAGACTTAGACCCTGGTGTACAAGTAGGTGACTCTGTCGGAATTCGTATGGAGGCTACAGATCTAGGTCGTATTGCGGCTCAGTTGGCCAGACAGATCATCACTCAACAAGTGCGTGACGCTGAAAGAGAGATTATCTTTGGTGAGTTTGAACAGCGTAAGGGTGAAATCGCTTCTGGGATTGCAAGACGAGTCGAGCGTGGGGCCATTGTTGTTGATTTGGGTCGTACAGAGGCCTATATTCCACCTCGTGAACAGATTCCAGGTGAAATCTACAGACCAGGAGACCGCGTTCAGGGGTATATCACTGAAGTGCGCCAGACCACTCGTGGTCCACAGATCATCATGTCTAGAGCCGATGGACGTTATATGATGAAGTTATTTGAAGCCGAAGTTCCAGAAGTAGAAGATGGTATCATTCAATTGATCAGTGCCGCGCGTGAGCCAGGCCAAAGAGCCAAAATGGCTGTTAAAAGTAACGATCCTTCGATTGATCCAGTAGGCGCTTGTGTGGGTGTTAAAGGAAGTCGTGTGCAAAACGTGGTGCAAGAGTTGCGCGGAGAAAAGATTGACATCGTTCCTTACGATGAAGATCCAGTAACTTTTGTGTGCAATGCTTTGCAGCCTGCGGAAATTTCCAAAGTGTTTATGGATGAAGACAACCGCGAGATGGAAGTTGTGGTTCCAGATAATCAATTAAGCTTAGCCATTGGTAAAAAAGGTCAGAACGTAAGACTTGCAGCCAAACTTACAGGTTGGAAGTTAGACATCTTAGGTGAATCTGACTCTGCCGCAAGAACAGCGCAAAGTATTTTTAACCTTATGCACTTACCTAATATGACAGAGACTATGGCTCATAGCATTTTCCAATCAGGATTTGGTTCAGTGCAAGCCATTGCCGACTCTGAAGTGGAGATGCTGCAGGTCATTCCAGGTTATGAAGATGAAGATAAGGCTGATGATTTAAGAATTTCAGCTATTGAAGTTTTAGAAAAATTTGAAAAAGAAGGAAAAACTATTCCTCAAGCCCCCACGACTGCAGAGCGATCAGAGTCTAAGGCCAGTGTAGATGCAAAATCTGCGGCTGAGGAACGACTTAAAGAAGAGCTAGCGCAGCTTAAAGGCAGTGAAGATGCTGCGGCGCTGGCTTTAGAGGAAGAGGCTAAAGCGGCTTCTTTAGAAGAAAGCAGTGTTGATGAGGCTACTGAGGAAGAGTAAATCCGTGAGGAGAACTCCTTGATGTATTCAGGTAGCAAAAGACACGCAGGTAACATGAGAAACGTTGAAGAAAAAAGGAAGGTCTAGTGAGTCAACCAAGAGTGTTTGAATTCGCAAAAGAAATTGGGATGGAAACCCTAGCTTTGATGGATAAAATCAAAGAGTGGGATTTGCCTGTTAAAAACCATATGGCCTCATTAAGTGATGAACTGATTGAAGAGATCAAAACTCGATTGAATGAGGGTGAGGCTGCAAAGCCAGCGGCAAAGAAAACCACTAAGAAAAAAGCCAGTGGTGCTAAAAAAACATCAACAAAAAAAGCATCAGGTACCAAAAAGACAGCGACAAAAAAAGCTTCGGGTACTAAGAAGGCCACCACAAAGAAGAAGGCGACTAAAAAAGACAGCAGTGGTGATGCCATTAAAAAAGCGACGAAGGTGGTCACTAAGAAATCAGCGGCCGCAGCAGAAGCCACACAGGCTGAAGAAGAGCAACAGCAATCACGCCGTCTGGTGATTCGCAGATCAGGTCAAGAGGACGAAGCAACTGCCGCAGACAGCAATATCAAAATCATGAAGGCCGAAGACCTTAATAGACCTGCGACGCAGACGATGAGTGCCCCTGAAACCACTTCGACTTCCGAGGCCGTTTCAGGTGATACGGAGTCTTCACAAACTAGAGCATCTGCAGAAGATGTAGGTGCAGACAGTAGCCCAGAAGTGAAAAAACCTTCAAGAAAGACACTGATCACCAAGAAGAACATCATTGGCAGAATGGATCTTTCGCGTGTGAGAAATATGTCTGGTGGGACTTCTGGCGGTACTACGGATGCAGGTCAAAAACCTCGCTCCACCGCAACGGGAAATCGCGCTAGAAATATCAGAACAGGATTTGTGGCTGCAGAACCTATGATTCCCATTGCAGATGATTTTGATCGCAATAAGAGAGAAGACTTTAATAAAAAGAAAAAAGTGGGTGGAGCAGCAGGTCCAGCAACTGGTGCTAATGCAGAAGGAGCTGTATCTTTCCGTGGACTGGAAGAACCTACAGCCTTTAAATCTTCTGACTTTAGAAAACGCGAAGCAGTTTTCCAACCTAAAAAGAAAAAAGTTTCTAACGAACCAGGAAAGAAGACTCAAATCACAACTCCAGCTGCACATAAGCGTGTCGTGCGCATCTTTGGAACCACGACTGTGAGTCAACTGGCTCAAGAGATTGGAGTTAAGCTTCCGCAGCTCACTCGTGTGCTGATGGCTCAAGGTGTGATGGCCACTCCAAATACAGAACTGGATTTTGATACCGTGGCTTTAATTGTTCCTGAGTTCAATTGGGAAGCCCAAAATGTGCAAGAGACCTCAGAGAACTTTGTGGAGACAGTGGCCTTTGGTGGTGTGGATGCAGAGCCTGTGTCTCGTCCTCCTGTTGTGACAGTGATGGGTCACGTGGATCACGGTAAGACCACTTTGTTAGATACGATTCGTAATGCCAACGTGGTGAAAGGTGAAGCGGGTGGAATCACTCAGCACATCGGTGCCTACAGGGTGATGTTAGATGGCGATAAACCTATGACATTTATTGATACCCCAGGACACGAAGCCTTCACGTCGATGCGTGCTCGTGGTGCCAATGTGACAGACATTGCCATCATTGTGGTGGCTGCAGATGATGGAATGATGCCACAAACTCAAGAGGCGATCAGCCACGCTAAAGCAGCGGGTGTACCTATCATTGTGGCTGTCAACAAGATGGACAAAGAAGGCGCTAACCCTGACCGTATCAAGCAGCAGCTCACAGAGTTTGAATTGATCCCAGAAGAATGGGGCGGAACTACAATTTATAATTATATTTCTGCACTTAAGGGTGAAGGGATCAAAGAGATTCTTGAGAACATTCATTTAGTGGCTGAAGTCTTAGAACTTAAAGCCAACCCACAGCGTTCAGGTACAGGTATTGTGATTGAAAGCAGTGTACAAAAAGGTCGTGGTACTGTGGCCACTTTATTGGTGCAAGACGGGACTGTAAAAACAGGCGATTACATTTGTGCAGGACGAGTGGCGGGTAAAGTTCGTCAAATGATGAACGACCAAGGAAAAGTGGTGAAAGAAGCAGGACCTGGTATTCCTGTAGAGATCACGGGACTTCCTGAGACTCCTTCAGCAGGGGATCGTTTTGATATTTGTAAAGATGAAACCGTGACACAAAAGTTAGCGGATTTAAGAGCAGAAGAACTGCGTCGACAAGAGGAAGTGCAAAATCAACCTGCTAAGACTATGACTTTGGACTCTTTATTCACCAAAGTGAAATTGGGTGATGTAAAAGAATTACCTTTAGTAATCAAAACGGATGTGGCAGGAAGTATTGAAGCCATTAAGGGTCTACTTAATAAAATCGAAAGTGAAGAGGTTAAGGTCAAGTACATCCATGCTGCCGTAGGGGGCATCAGTGAATCTGACGTTCTTCTTGCAGGCACTGCGGGTGGAATTGTGCTGGGATTTAATGTGCGCCCTGACTCTGCGGCTACGAATGTGGCTAAACAAAAGGGTGTAGAGATCAAGTGTTACCAAGTGATTTATGAAATGGTGGATGAAGTGAAAAAAGCCATGTCGGGTCTTCTTACTCCAGAAATCATTGAAAAAGAACAAGGTAAAGCTGAGGTTAGGGACATCTTCTCGATTCCCAAAGTGGGTGTCATTGCAGGATGTTTTGTTACCGAAGGTAAGATCAATCGTAACAGCCAGGTCCGCTTAGTGCGCCAAGGTAAGGTGATCTACACAGGTAAGCTTTCTAGCTTAAAACGTTTCAAAGATGATGCTAAAGAAGTCGCCAGTGGTTTTGAATGTGGTATCGGAATAGAAAACTACAACGACATCAAAGTCGAAGACATCATTGAAGCCTTCACTCATGAAGAAGTGGCAAGAGAGATTTAATGAGCACTAACAGCAAATCTGTACGTGTACAGAAAGTAGAAAAAGAACTCCGCGAAATCATCAGTGGGGTTCTGCCTGAATGGCTGTATTTTGATAGTGGAACTTTGGTTTCTGTCATTCGCGTTGAAGTCTCTAGTGACTTAAGAACTGCAAAAGTGTTTGTCAGTGTATTTCCTGATGAGGCCGCCGAAGAAGTGATGGAAGAACTTGAGGTGGTGCGCGTAGATGTGCAAAATCAAGTCTCTAAAAAGATTCGCATGAAGTATTTACCCAAATTGAAATGGATCAACGATCATACTGTAGATCAGTTAGTCAAAGTCAGTCAGATTTTAAAAGAAAGTAAACCTTCAACAGAGGAATGATGGATGTCCGCAGCTCTGCGTGGAGTTTTATTGATCGATAAGCCGAAAGGTTTTACCAGCCATGATGTTGTGGCGCGTGTTCGTCGACTCTTTAAAACTAAAGAAGTAGGGCATGCAGGGACCTTAGATCCCATGGCTGAAGGTTTACTGGTGATCTTGCTCGGCGAGGCGACCAAGCTTTCACCCTATATCACCGCTGATGATAAGAGTTATGTGGCCCAAATGGATTTTGGATATTCCACAGACACTTTGGACACCGAAGGGGAAGTGACGTTTCGCTCAGAAAGTATGGACCTTAATCAAACGGCCATCACTGAAGCCGCTCAAAAACTAGTGGGTGACCTAAGGCTTCCTGTCCCCATTTACTCTGCCGTGAAATTGCATGGCCGTAAACTTTACGAATACGCTCGTTCAGGACAAGAGGTCGACATTCCTATAAGAACCATGAGGTTTTACAGCTCAGAAGTGGTAGAGGTTTCCCCTAAGTCTTTAAAGGTGAAACTGGCTTGCGAAAAAGGAGCCTACATTCGAGCTTGGGTCGGTCAACTGGGTGAGGATTTAGGCGTAGGAGCCACAATGACAGCTCTTGTGCGACAAAGCTCAGGCCCTTTTGATCTAAGCCAAAGCATCAGCCTCGAAGCCCTCACCAAGCTGGCTGAAGAGAAGGGCGTCTCACTGATCCATCGCAAAGAATCACAACCTCCACAGCCCACCCAGATCCCAGCCGCCCCCTTAAGCTCACGCATACAAACTCTGATGACGCCCCCTTCTCAGACACAAGAGACAAGAAAAGCCGCGCCTCTGGCATCACAACCGAGGGAATCAGTAACAGATCAAGCTTTAGAGGCTTTTTTAGATGAAGTTCAAAAATCTTCGTATTTTATCCCCATCGAGCAGTGCCTCTCAGGCCGCTTTTATCGTTTGGACAGCTTTGAAGAGCGCCTGATGAAAAACGGCCAAATCGCCCACTCCTTAGAAAAAAGGCTTGTACCTCAGGTGCATGAAGTCTTACGCACTCAAAAAGACCAACTTATCCGTATCTTCACCCACAAAACAGGCGAAGGCGACAAACTTAAAGCGCTCATCACCATCCGCCACGACCAGCCCCGCCCCAAACTCTTAAGAGTCTTTAATTAGGCCCCAGCCTTAGAGATTTTCTAGTTTAAATTCCTATATACCTTCGAAAGGGACCTCCGAAGTGAGCAATGCGTATCCGACTTGCGGCATAAGTTTTGAATTGAAATTTAGCTTGGGTGAAGGCCCAAAGGGGTTTCACCCAAGCTAAATTTCAATTCAAAACTTATGACGAAAGCCGAAGACGCTTTGCACCCGTCTCGGTTGCGGCCCTTTCGAAGGTATATAGGAATTTAAACTAGAAAATCTCTAAGGCTGGGGCCCCACACAGGGAAAATCCTTGAGATTTGGGCAAAAAGGGCATAGAAGGGGGTATGACTTTGAGGTTCGAATTGCCTACGGCTTTGAGGTCAGTTGTATTAACGGATAGGTATAGCCAAAAACTATAAGGAGTACCCATGGCTAAGAGTTTATTGTCGTTAGAAGAAAAAAAGCAGATCGTAAATCATTTCAAAACATCAGAATTAGATACTGGAAGTACAGAAGTGCAAGTGGCTCTTTTGACATTTAGAATTTTAAGACTGACTGAGCACTTTAAAAATAACAAGCACGATTACCACTCAAGACAAGGTCTTACAAAAGCGGTCAATCGTCGTCGTAAATTGTTAGATTATTTAAAAGGCCAGAACGAAGACAAATACCTTAAATTGATTGAAGAGCTTAATATCAGAAAATAAAGATCAGAACAGAAAGCCTCGAGTCATCGGGGCTTTTTTGCGAAGATTCTAGACAGATCGAAATCTACCCTGCAACATAAGAGATAAGAAAAAATAATGAAAATATGAAAGGGTAGAGAATCCCTAGGAGAGAATAATAATGTTTAATATTACAACAAAGACTTTTAAGTCTGGAAATGCAGAGATCACAATTGAAACGGGCAAATGGGCTCGCCAAGCCGATGGTTCTGTGGTGGTGTCCTCAGGGGACAACAGAGTGCTTGTGACTGTGGTTTCATCTAAAAAAGAAAGCAATATGGGATTTTTCCCACTGACAGTAGAGTACACTGAAAAGATGTACGCCGCAGGTCGAATTCCTGGAGGCTACTTTAAACGTGAAGGACGTCCTACAACTTTAGTGACTTTGACTTCAAGACTTTTGGATCGTCCTATTCGTCCTTGTTTTCCTGAAGGTTACCAAAACGAAACTCAAGTTGTGGCTACAGTTATGAGTTCAGATGGAAAATTCCCACTTGAAACTTTAGCCAGCTTTGGAGCTTCAGCGGCTCTTCATATCAGTGACATCCCTTTTAATGGACCAACCGCTGCGATTAAAATTGGACGTAAAAACGGCCAGTGGTTAATCAACCCTTCTGATGCCGAGCTTGAAGGTTCCGAATTGGATTTTGTTGTGGCAGGAACACGCCAAGGTATTTTGATGGTTGAAGGGGAGTCCCAGTTTATTTCTGAGGCGGCAGCCTTAGAAGCTTTAACCACAGCCCATGCCGCGATGAAGCCCTTCTTTGATGTGCAAGATGAATTAAAAAAAGAAATTGGAAAAGAAAAGCGCACTTTTACACCGTACAAAGTGGAAGAGTCTAAAGCTAAAGAATACATCAACTTCTTACAACAAAGAACTTTAGATGGTCTTAAGTTGCGCGATAAAAAAGAAAGATATGGCACTTTAGGGGCACTGAAAGAGGAAGCCATTGCGAAATTCACTGAAGGTGTCACAGATAAAGATCAAATCGCCCAAATCACTAAGGACGTGAGCATCATCGCTGAAGAGATGAAGTACAATGGGGCTCGCCAAATGGTGATTGGTGAAAAAGTTCGTATTGATGGTCGCACGACAACACAGATTCGTCCCATCGTATGTGAGCACGGGATTTTACCTCGTGCCCATGGTTCTGGATTCTTTACTCGCGGTGAAACTCAAGTGGTCGGTGCAGTGACTTTAGGAACTAAAGACGACGAGCTATCAATGGAAACTCTAGCTGGGGAAAGACGCAGTAAATTTATGCTTCATTATAATTTCCCTCCTTACAGCGTTGGTGAGACAGGCCGTATGGGTGGACAGTCTCGTCGTGAAATTGGTCACGGATTTTTAGCGGAGCGTGCTTTAAAAGCGATCCTTCCTGATTATTCTGACTTTCCATATACAGTCCGTATCGTCAGTGAAGTGCTAGAAAGTAACGGCTCAAGTTCAATGGGAACTGTGTGCTCAGGTTTACTTGCGCTTTTAGATGCGGGTGTACCCGTGAAGGGCAATGTGGCAGGGATTGCTATGGGTCTTATTAAAGAGGGCAACGACATTGCCGTTCTGTCTGACATCTTAGGTGATGAAGATCACTTAGGAGACATGGACTTTAAAGTGGCAGGAACTCGTGAAGGCATTACAGCTTTACAGATGGACATCAAAATTGATTCTATTCCTTTCTCTGTGATGGAGCAGGCTTTAGCCCAAGCTAAAGAAGGTCGTAATCACATTTTAAATGAAATGGAAAAATCTATCTCTACACCTCGTGGAGAGATTTCTGAGTATGCTCCAAGAATCCAAAGCATCCAGATCAAGCCAGACAAGGTCAGAGAAGTGATTGGACCTGGAGGCAAAATGATCAAAGCTATCATCGAAGCTACAGGTGTGAAGATCGACATTGAAGACTCTGGTAAGATCAACATTGCTTCTACTGATCCTGAAATGGCCAAGAAAGCCATTCAGATGGTCAATGACATCTGTGCTGAGGCTGAAGTCGGCAAGGTTTATAACGGTAAAGTCGTTAAGATTTTAGACTTCGGAGCCTTAGTGGAAGTTCTTCCTAACACAAGTGGTTTACTGCACATTTCTGAAATTGCCCATGAAAGAGTAAGAAACGTCACGGATGTGTTAAATGAAGGGGACAATGTCGAAGTGAAAGTCTTAGATATTGATCGCTCTGGTCGTATTAAACTTAGCCGTAAGGTGCTTTTAGAAAAAGCTCCTCACTAAAGAAAAAATGAACTGAACCAGCCTCAATAGCTTAATGCGCGGGGGCTGGTAGATGTTTTAAATGCTTTCTGCGGCAGAGGCTTCAGTGGGCTGTGGGTCTTGGTTACGGATTTTAAAAGACGACCACTTTTTCTTTAAGTAATACGTCGCAAAGTAAATTGGAAATCCAATGAGTGTGGCAAAAAGAGCATAAGGGAAATCTCCACCCACAATGAACTCCAAGCACCAAATGGCGGTAGAGAGCACAATAGTCACAAGACAGGCCAGTTCATCGTGGAAACGAGTAAAAAGCCCCATCACTACAGGAACAAAGAAGGCTACAAGCCCAATGGCGTAACTGTTTTCTAAAAGAGAATATACATTTTCACCAGCAAGAGCCGTTAGAAGACTGATCAGAGCAATGAACACCACGCTCAGTCTTGAGATTTGTAGTTTGGATCGGTTGGGAAACTTTTGAACTAAAAAGTTGTGGGACAGTAGACTGGCTGGGGCCAGTAAAGCTGCGGTGATAGTGGAAACTACGGCAGAAAAAATAGTGATAGATAAAATGGTCCCAGAGACAGGGTCTAAGAATTTTTTAATCAGCATAGGAATGATAGGGCCATCCACCTGTCCCATGGTCAGTTTTGCTGTAAGCCCTAAAAAGACAGGAATACAGCCGATGATCAAGTATGTGACACCTGCAATGATACATCCTTTTTGAGCGGTGCTGGGTTTGTTTGCAGAGAATATTCTTTGCGCAAGGTCTTGGCCAGTGAGGTTACCAATGGCGGCAATACTAAAAAGTGAGACCCATCCGAATAAAGATTTGGCTTTATCCGTAGGTATAAATACTTTTTGTTCCTCTGGCACGAAACTGAGTAACTCTAAAGGACCATACTCGCTTAAAGATAAGACCTTAAATAGAAGATACACTAGGCCCAGAATGATAAGAACAAGTTGGAAGCTGTCTGTAAGACTCACAGACCAGAGCCCTCCCATCAGTGTGAGCAGCATAGTTACAAAGCAGACCAGAAAGATCAGCAGCGAAATCGAAGCACTGGGGAAGAAGATATGCAGGATATTGGCTAAGACCATATACTGCACGGCCACCCAGCCTACATAGATAGGAATATTGATGAACACAGAAAGACTCTCGGCCGTCTTGCCAAATTTCTGTCTAAAAAAATCAGAATAGGTGGTGATCTTAAGGTCCCATAGGGGTTTAGCGAAAAAGATCCCAGCTAGAATAAGACAAAATCCTGCTCCTACGGGTTCTAAGGCGGTTACGCGTAGGCCCGCTTCCGCCACCTCGTCTGTGGCGGCAATCAATGTGCCTGCTCCAAACCATGTGGCAAAAAGGCACAAGGTGGTGACCCACAGGTTGAAGCTGCGTCCACCAATCAGGAAGTCTTCTTCGTTATGAACTTTTCTTTGGCTAAAGATAGCAATGCCCATAAGCACAGCTAAATATAGAACAAGAGCCACAATAAAGAACGTGTTCATTTCGACATTCTTAATGATCTCATCACTCAGTAACCCCCATTGAGAGCAGTTAGCCGAATCGACTGAAATTCATTAAGAGCTACAGTCGATCGATCACTTGGTTAAATGTTAAGCTCGGCCGCATTGCGGTGGACACTTTATCCTCGTTTGCAAAGTAGTAACCATCTATATCCACTGGCTTTCCTTGAACACTGGTAAGTTCTGACAGAATCTGAATTTCCTTACCCGACAATTCTTGGAACACAGGTGTAAAGATCTTTTGAAGTTCTAAATCTTCACTCTGCGTAGCTAAAGCTTCTGACCAGTAGAGTGCTAAATAGAAATGACTGCCTCGATTGTCAAGCTCTCCGAGTTTTCTTGCAGGAGATTTATCGTTATTTAAAATTTTTCCATTAGCGGTGTCCAAAGCTTGAGCCAGAATTTTGGCTTTGGAATTTTTGTACTTATTCGCAGCATCTTCAATCGAGACGGCGATGGCTAAGAATTCCCCTAAGGAGTCCCAGCGCAAGTAGTTCTCTTCAAGGAACTGCTGGACGTGTTTAGGAGCTGATCCACCCGCTCCTGTTTCGTAAAGTCCGCCACCAGCAAGTAGGGGCACGATAGAGAGCATCTTGGCACTTGTACCTAGTTCTAAAATAGGGAAAAGATCGGTCAAGTAATCGCGTAAGACATTGCCCGTGACAGAGATGGTGTCTTGGCCTTGTTTCACTCTGGTGAGCGAAAATCCCATAGCGTCTACAGGAGATAAGATTTTAATTTCTAAACCTTGAGTGTCTAAATCTTTTAAATAGGCCTCTACCTTTTGAATCAAGTTAGCATCATGGGCTCTTTGGGGATCAAGCCAAAAGACCGCAGGAGTTTGAGTGAGGCGAGCGCGCTCTACGGCTAGCTTCACCCAATCTTTGATGGCGATGTCTTTGGTTTGGCACATGCGCCAAATGTCTCCCTTTTCAACTTTGTGCTCAAAGATCACTTGGCCTTTTTGGTCGATCACTTGCACCACGCCATCTGTGGTGATTTCAAAAGTCTTGTCGTGAGAGCCGTATTCTTCGGCTTTTTGTGCCATAAGGCCCACGTTAGAAACGCTTCCCATAGTGGTCACATCAAAAGCGCCGTAAGCTTTAGAAAAAGAAATCACCTCTTGATAAATGCCCGCATAACAACGATCAGGGATGGTGGCCTTCATGTCATGAAGCTTGCCATCGGCTCCCCACATTTGACCTGAAGATTTAATGGCTGCGGGCATAGAGGCATCAATGATCACATCACTGGGAACATGTAAGTTAGTAATACCCTTATCTGAATCCACCATGGCCAGAGCAGGGCGAACCTTAAGCTCTTCTGTGAGGCTGTTTTTGATCGCCTCTTGTTCAGAAGCAGGGAGCTTTGTGATTTTACTGTACACATCACCTAGTCCGTTGCGAGGGTCGACTCCTAACTCGGCAAACACATCCGCATATTTGGCAAAGGTGTCTTTAAAGAAAGTGGTCACAGCATAGCCAAACATAATGGGGTCAGAGACCTTCATCATGGTGGCTTTTAAGTGCAAAGAGAACAGAACGTCTTTGGCTTTGGCATCGGCAATGGCCTGTTCAAAAAAACGTTTCAGAGCTGCCACACTCATGGTGGAGGCATCAATCACTTCGTCTTTTTGTAGGGGCAAGGACTCTTTAAGCACTTGGGTTTGCCCTGTTTGATCTTTAAGAACAATTTTAACGGTTGTGCTTTCTGGGCAGACATAAGATTTTTCAGAAGAGTAGAAGTCGCCTTCGGTCATGTGATCCACATGGGATAAAGAGTTTTTGCTCCATGCGCCCAGTCTGTGGGGATGAGATTTAGCATAAAGCTTCACGGAGTTGGCCACGCGGCGATCAGAGTTGCCTTCGCGCAGAACAGGGTTCACAGCACTTCCTAAAACTTTGGCGTATTTGGCTTTGATAGCCACTTCGGCCTCATTCTTAGGCTCTTCAGGAAAATCAGGAATGGCATAGCCTTTATTTTGCAGTTCTTTGATCGCCCCCTTAAGCTGAGGCACAGAGGCACTTATGTTGGGAAGTTTAATGATGTTGGCCACTGGGGTTTTTGCAAGCTCTCCGAGTTCTGACAAGGCGTCTTCCACCTTTTGTTGTGGGGTCAGAAGTTCTGGGAACTGCGCCAGAATACGTCCTGCTAAAGAGATGTCTTTGGTTTCAATATCAATCCCCGCAGGCTTACAAAAGGCTTTCACAATGGGGAGCAAAGAGTGGGTGGCTAAGAATGGAGCCTCATCGGTTTTAGTGTATTTGATACTGATCTTTTCAGACATAAAATCTCCCTTTAAGTGGCTACGTAAATAGGTGTTTAAGATGGTTTAATC
Source organism: Pseudobdellovibrionaceae bacterium (assembly GCA_023954155.1). Lineage (NCBI taxonomy): Bacteria > Pseudomonadati > Bdellovibrionota > Bdellovibrionia > Bdellovibrionales > Pseudobdellovibrionaceae > Pseudobdellovibrionaceae bacterium. Next base: position 220,468 of record JAMLIO010000004.1, read on the forward strand.
TAACTCATATTAAGTGGTTTAAAAAGTCATAATGACCTGCCCAATAGAGGGAAAAGTGACATTTTTGGGCTCAAAACCGTGAAAAAATACCTCAGAAAAAGGAATAAAACTTGCTTTAAAAACCTGTGGCATTTTGTAAGTCCATTTGGTCTTTGGATAGGGAGAGTAAAAGTCTCTCTGAGTCTTTTGAGAAAGTATGAAAGGTTCTCAAAAACGTGTAAGGCGCTAGGGAAGTGCGCTTTCGGGCAAAGATGAAATGATCAACACAAATGTGTTGAGAGTTGACTTATAAGAAAAATACTAGTTAATGCACTGTCGCCTAGAATTTGGGAAGGACGGTGCACGAAATTGAGAAGAAGTCACATTTGAGTAAAAGGAAAACGAGGACAAGATTTAGTGTTGGTATATGTACGTAGATTTTTTTGGTTTTGTTCATGTATAAGTCTCTTGTGGACCACAGGAAGCTTAGCGGCGCAAGAGTCCGCTTCGTCTCCAACAACCCATAATTTAACTTTAACCAGTGAACTTCTTAAAAAAACTGAAGCTGAAATCGCCTCATCTTTTCGGGCTTACAGTTTTGACGAGCGACAAGATAAATCTCAACTCGTTCAGCTGTACCTAGAACCTAAACTTCAATTACATCTTAGTGACGATTTTAAGTTTCGTGCACGTGGCTCTTTGAGTTTAAGCACGGCACGCGTGCAAGCGCGTTTTGATGATCCCTCTTTTAATACCATGAACTTAAATGAACTCGTGATCTCCTATGAGCCTTCACCGTGGTTCAATTTAGAGTTAGGAGCCTTGGATCAAGGTCAGCTTAATTCGATCATGCTGGTGGATGAAGATCGCGCCTTCCCTGGAGCGATGCTAAAAAGTGGTTGGCAAGGTGAAAACACAGAGGTGCTTTTTCGCGCTCAATACAGCATTCCTAATTCTGTAAGTCTAGAGATGGACCGCACAGGAGAGGAGTCTCTGCCTACTTTTGCCACGCAAGGTGTAGATGTCAGTTGGAAACCTTTAGATTGGGCCAAGCTCAGCGCCACGGTTCATCATTTCACATATAGAAATCTTCCTTCGGTTGTGGCCTTTCAAAGTGGACGTTTAGGCAACGAGGTGATTGGTGACACCACATCAGAGTCTTATTTTGCTTATGCTTTTGATGGCTTTGCCCAGAACCTGCAATTGGATTTAGATTTGCACGATAAAATTAAGAATCGCTTGCAGATCCAAGTGATTGATAACCTCGAAGCCCCAAGTGATCGTAGTCGATCTCAATGGACGGGGCTGGCTTTTGATCTGTTCTTTAAGGACATGATCATCTCTCCTGAGTTGGCGTACTTTTATGCAGAGTCAGATTCCGTACCTGCACTTTATAGTGCTGTGAAGTTGGGGCGTAATAATCGTGAAGGGATGTTTTACAGTTTAAAAGTTCATTTTCAAAAATTAGGACTCAGTGTGAAAGCCAGCTACGTCAATGCCAATCTGATTGAGCCTGATCCTATTCAAAACAAATTGAATGCCTTTGAGTTTTTGGTGGAGTTGCCTAGTGTTAAGTTTTAAAGCGTTGTTCTTACACCGAGATCTTGGTTTGTCTTCTTACACAGTAAGTAAGCAAGGGTTGTCTTTGCAAAAATATTTTAATTGCAAGGGACTATTTCTAGTCCTTGTATCCCTAGCTGTTTTACAAACTGGATGTCTTCGTGGAACGAAGCAGCCCTCTAGTCAAGTGGCAGGAGCTAAAGCTAGTGACTTTAGGCTTTTAGAAATACAAGGTCGCTCAATTGAAAAGAAAAGTAGTGAAGTGTGGAGTTTTCCTACACAGAAGACCTATGAATTTCGTGCTTGTTTGATTGGCAGAACCACACAGTCGCCCCTGGCCAGTGGTCAAGAGTTCCGTATCATTAAACCCGATGGCACTTCCTACAGTGAAAAGACCGATGATTTGGGTTGTGTGAATTGGAAAGAGACCCAACACTTTAACTTTATGGCAGACTCAGTTTACCTGAAAAAGACTCGTATCATTAAAGGTGTCGGAGTTTATAAAGGACAGGTAGAAGTCAGTTTAGGTGTGAACCCCTGGCTTGAGTATCGTGGTGATATTGGCTCTGAAGTGGTGGATTTAAACCGTAGTAATATTGCCCAGGAAAGTATCATTGATGAAAGTATTGATGACGACCCCGAGAAGTCTGGACTTTTCAGTCGTGGTTATGAGTCGACTGAATTGCAAATTGATCCTGAACTGAATGTGCAGTGGATTCCTGTAAAAAACATCAAAGACGGGAAAACTTTAAAGATGATCCTACGCACTCAGCTATTTGTTGAAGCGATGAATTTGCGTGGGGAGCCTGTGAAGTTTCCTCTTTCTACAGGTCGTTTTAAAGTTTATGCGCAACTGATCAGTAACTATATAGGTGAAGACTCTAAACAACATGCACTCTTAACACCAGGAATTTTACCTTCGGTGGTCAATGTTGAGAGAAACGGCAGTTTGTCTTTGACTATGGATTTTAATTTAAAAAGACAGATCCATATGGGACAAGTGCAGTTGGCACTCAAAATTGAACCTGTACATGCCCCTGTTAAGATCAGACCTTATCAAGGATTGCATAATGTGGGCGGATTTATGGAGCTTCTTGGTAAAACAAGCGCCACTCAAATCGCAGGACACTTATCACAAACCCGTTTTGATTATGCTGAGTTTGTAAAGTCGGCGGCCAATTTTGAAGACTTAAAAAAGACAGGGATTGCCAAGGACCTGCCGCCTGTGGACTACTCTTTGATGGATGCCAGATTTGTGCGTATTAAAAGTGGTGAAACCAGTACGCACAGAACAGTGGTGTATCGTGTTTCTACGATTGTCACAGACTCTATTACTGGTGCCCCCGTGGTGTACCAGAATTTTAAAATTAAGAAACACTTTAATGACTTCTCTGTTGAAGAGAGTGTGACCTCTGACAAGTACGGGATGCTGGTGTGGTCTGATGAGATTTCACATGCTTATTATAAACCTGAGCAGTACTTCTTTCCGCAATTTACAGTCACTGAAGTGGCGTCAACCAACACTCAGAAACTGACCTTGGGTCTCAACCCTTGGGATGAAGGATGGACTTTTGGTCGTGATACTCGTAACAGCGAGGCTGACTTTGAAGCCTTGGCCAAAGATGATGTGCGCAAACCTATGTTTGTGATCGACGCCTTTAGATATCAGACCATTCGTTTTAGATATGTAATTGATGAATATTTAACTTTAAACGTAAAAAAAGCGGTGGTGATGGCTTTAGACCCTTTGGTGCAAAGATTCACCATTAAAGACGGTCGAAAGTTTGAGCCCTTACGTGATGGTATTTATCTAGTTAAAGTGGCTTTGGTAAAGTTTTATATTGATCCTTTTCAAAATAACACTCGACTGTATGTGGATGATCAGGGTCGACATACTTTACATATGGATGGCATTAACGAAGATTCGCAAAAGGGCGAGTACACCACAGTCATTAAAAAACTTGTGCGTGTCCAAGCAGGTCGTATCACAACCCCTTTAGAGTTCTCTATGCGTGATATTCGTATGATGAGTATCAGATCAAGCATTATGGTGCAGATTGAGACCATTGATGAAAACCGTTTGATTCGTGACAACTTGGTCAATGATCATATGAGTCAGATTTTTGAAGATTATCTAGAGTTTAATGCTGAGGGCATGAGCGAAGAAGATAAAAAAGCCTTCTTGGCTGAAAAGCGTGCGCAGTATGAAGAAGAGGTCAAAAAACTTCGAGATGAGATGGAATTGGAACTGGCTAAGTTACGTGAAAAGCGTGATGAAGAGTCTCGTTTATACGAAGAGCGTGCCAATTTATTAGAAAAACTCGTATCGCGTTTAGCCGACCATGCTCGTAATAATTCTGCGGAAGTTTATGAGCAAAATATGCGCTTATCGCGTGAAGAATTTGAAGCGAAGTTTAAAAAAGCTCGTGATGAGATGGATCGTCTTGAAAAACGTATGAAAGAGTACTGGGAAAAATGGGATCAAAAGTGGGCAAACGCTCAACTTACAAATCAAGGCAGTGGTGTCTTAAGTCAGATTCCACTAGAGCATTTATCAACAAAACCTAGTTATGCTGATTATTTGGGTATGATGCAGATCTTTATGGATGATTATGGCCTGGGCAGTATGGTGGGCTATGATGATCTTAAGGGTTTACAGCTAAACAACTACACCACAACATCTGTAGCGCCATTGATTGACCTCAACTATTATCGCAATGATTCAGGTCTTGAACGCAGAACATTTATTGGTCCATGTACATTAGTGGAAAACGACAATATGTCAGAACTGCGTCCCACCGACACCATTGATGAGATCAAGTGTGATACAGGATACTGTTCTCAAGATGTCACTCAAGGCGATGATGTTGTGAAGTTAGACCATGAAGACAACTCGGAGTTTGAAGGGTCTGCTTATCATGATTCCTTTAAGCCTTTTGCTGAACAGTTTAAGCACGTGGATTCCATTATTGATTTGCATATTAAAAATGAACTTCACTACCAAAAAGAAATGCGAGCCTTCTCGCAACTGGCTAATTTTGTTGAGCGTTACAACTTAGACTATGTGTCTTTAAAGGACATTCCATTAAAAAAGTTTAAGCAAGGTTGTGAGTACGGTCAGGGTGAAAGCTGTTTTGAAGAGACCAAAGAAAACACTCTGATTTCTAAAACTCTTTTGGGAATGCTTAATGCTTCTCCCACCCAAGATCTTGTGCAACGTTACTTTTACGTTAAACCTTTACATAAGTTAAACAAGGTGACAGAGCAGATATTACGAGAAAACACCTTACAACCCTTATGGGAAAAGGCTACAGGGCTTTTGGGAAGCTTCTTTGATGATAGCAACTTGTGGGAAACAGGCGTGCCTTATGCGTCTCGTGGTATTGGCAACCGTTACCTGCATACGGCCGCAGATTATATGCGCAATAAGGTGGAGGCCGATGAGGTGACCTTTGATCACAAAGACGTCAGTCGTTGGTTGGACACAGGTCTGCGCGAGATGAATCTGGTCGATGGCGTGAAATTGTGTCACACACTCACGCAAAATGCGATGAGACATTTAAGATCGAAAAACTTACTTGATGAAAGTGAGAGTTTTTGGAACCCGCCCAAGAAGACGTCTGAAGAGTATTTATTGGAGTACTGTTTTTCCAAAATACATTTTGTGGAAGAGACAGATAAGGTTGTGTTTACTGGTGGTGTGGCCTTTGATAGACGCTATCGTGCGGTCAGAACGGGTCGTAATAAACATATTGCGGGTAAAAATATCAACTTAAACATAGGTATGGATTTTAGTATCGCTAATTATGGTGATATCAGTTCAGCCTACACTTTAGGTCTTAACGGTGCGGCACTTTTAGGTCCTATTTCTACAGGTGTAGGCGCTCTTACAGGCGGCATAGGAGCTGGAGCTGTGTCAGCTGTGGGCAACTTCGTCATCGCCCAAGGTACGGTGACCAGTGCTGAGGGTGTGAGCATGACTACCAGTACAAGTGTCAATACGGCCGTACTTTTGGTGGTGCAAAAAGCAGAAATTGAAATCACTCTTAAAGAGCATGAAAAGTGTGCCATTGCGCAATTTACTCCTGAGTTTATTGACGGCATCAATATGTCCATGCTCAGAGTGCGTGACGGTGTCGAAAGACGTGGTGTGGATTACAGAAGTAGTCTGGCTCGTGGTCTATTTATATGCGGGGGTGAGGTGTTTGATGATGCTAAACCCGTAATGGAAGACTACTACTACGTCACTCAGCATTTTACCGCTGGAGACATGTTGGATGAGAACAATTTGCTTAACCATGTATGGTTATTATCACTGCGTGGTCAGCGTGAGTTTGATAACTTTGTTCGCATAATCAAAGCCAAAGAAGTGAACTCTAAAGGTGAGGTCATTGCGGATCACGAAAAGTATAACTATTCGCTCTCGCATTTGGAAAAAGTGTATCAAAAGATGCTGCCGACCTTTCCTGGGCTTTATGCTGTACCTGAGCGCGCGCCACAGATTACACGTACCCTTCGCCAATGATTAAATTTATCTTATAGCACTGCCTTAAGTCTTTCTTTGGGGTGGTGCTGTGGTAGATTATTTCTATGATTTTTCAAAAAAGCACTCTTCAGCATGGAATTCGTGTGGTCACAGAACAGCACAACTGGGCCAATACAGTTTATATTGGTCTTTATGTGGAAAGTGGCACCAAGCATGAGCTTGAGGGACAAATGGGCATGGCCCATCTTGTAGAGCACATGGTGTTTAAAGGCACCGAGGGCAGTTCAGCTTTAGATTTGGTTTTAAATATTGAAAAAGTAGGGGGGGAGATCAATGCTCACACCTCTAGGGAGTACACCTGTTACACTGTTCAAACTCTCCGACAGGGATTTGATTTGAGTGTGAAAACGCTTTTTGATTTGGTGTTTAAGGCCAGTTTTCCTGAAGAAGATTTTTTGCGTGAAATCGAAGTGGTCCAACAAGAGATCGACATGTCCAAGGACAACTTAGAGGACTGTATTTTTGATCAGTACATTGAACGTGCTTTTACAGGACATGTTTTAAGTCGTAATATTTTAGGAACCAAAGAAAGTTTATCACAGATCAATCGTGATCAGCTTTTAAAGTATTACCAAGAGAGCTATAAAAACTCAAAAATCATTCTTTCAGTAACGGGTGCGATCTCTCATGATGAGGTGCTACAAAGTTTGAAAGATCAGGGTTTAGATCAATATACAAAAGTTCAAGATGACTCAAGCTACCCTTGCCCGTTGGTTTTGCCTGAACTCACTCACCAAGGTCACTATGATTGGGAACATAAAAAATCAGAACAGACACACATGATTGTTGGATTTCCCTCTACAGCCTTTATTAACGATCTTAGGTTTGAAGCGTATATCTTGAGCGCAGCCCTAGGTGGAGGGATGACCTCTAAGCTGTATCAGAGCATTCGTGAGGATCAGGGTTGGGCTTATAGCGTTTACAGTTATTTGCAATCCTTTAAAGAGGGGGGATCGCTGGCCATTTATTTAGGGACCTCAGCGGATAAAGTGTTACCTATTGCTCGCATCATCAACGATGAGATTAAAAACATTAAACAAAATGGACTCACAGCGGAAGAGTTAGAGCTTTATAAAACTCAAGTGGCCTCATCTATTCTTATGGGTGCCGATGATCTGGAAAGTCGTATGAATTCGATTGGAATCAATGAGATGGTTTTTGAGACGTACCGTCCTGTGGACAAAGTTCTACAAGATATCGAAAAGGTCTCTTTAGAGTCGGTGCAAGCCTTTGTGCGTACCCATTGGGAAGCGTCAAAAAGTTCAATTTTAGTTATGGGCGAAGGAAGCAAAGCAGAACAAGAGGCTTTGAAGAAATTTAGGTTTGATTTTTAAAATCACTGCACTAATGTGGTTCTAGGTTCTAGGTTCTAGGTTCTAGGTTCTAGGTTCTAGGTTCTAGGTTCTAGGTTCTAGGTTCTAGGTTCTAGGTTCTAGGTTCTAGGTTTATTGAGGCCGCATAGAGATGTGTGCCGTCGTCCCGAAGAAGTCCGTGGAGGGAGAATCATGATTGATGTAGATAAAATTTCAGAAGGAATCAAAACGGTAGCAAAAACCGCAGAGTCTGTTTTCGTGGATGTGGTTGCAAATGTGAAAAATAAATCTGAAGGCGAAGAAGAAAGCGGTAAAGGTTTTGATGTATCCTCTTTGGTGGATAAGGTAGGAAGTATGGCTAAAGATATTGATCTTAAACAGATCACAAGTTTTATAGAAACGATGGTTTCAGATTTTATTCGTCAGCAGCAGGATTTTCAAAAGACCATACCTGTAAAGATAAAAACTTGGCCTCACTTTAAAGGGGAATTGCCCAAATATGAATCTGCTGGAGCCAGTGGATTGGATGTGCGTGCGCAACTGAGTGAACCCATGATGATTGAACCCAATCAAAGAGTTTTGATTCCTACAGGTCTATCCATGGAAATTCCTGTGGAGTACGAAATTCAAGCCCGTCCAAGAAGTGGTCTGGCTCTGAAAAAAGGTTTAACTTTGGTGAACACTCCAGGAACTATTGATGCCGATTATCGTGGTGAAATCAAAATGATCATGATCAATCTTGGGGCGGAACCTGTGGTGATTGAAGACCAAGAACGTATTGCTCAGCTTGTGATCTGTCCTGTAATCAAGGCCGAATTTGAATGGGTGGAAGAGCTCTCGGATACCGCTCGTGGTGAGGGTGGTTTTGGGAGTACAGGAACCAAGTAAAGGGATTGACCCCCAACGTCTAGGACCGTCATAATAGAGATATGGCAGGCGTTATGGTTATATTTGGCTTCAAAAGAAAAACGCTTTTACTGACAGTGTGGCTTGGCCTTTTTGTGGTGCTTATGCCTAAGACACCACTCTACGCGAGTGTGGTCAAATTGGTTGTTGTGAAGCCTGTAGCCGTGGTTTATGAACGTCCCGATTTTGACTCTCCAGTCATCTATCAGTTGCCTGCAAAAAAACAAGTGTATGGCACACGGAAGACCATTGTGGGCGAGGCGGGTTTAGGTTTATTTCATAAGATTCGTCTGCGTAAAGGGGTGTATGGGTATATCCTAGACACTGAGGTCAGAAGCTTAGGTGGCACCAGTCAGAATTCCTCAGCAAAAGATGCAAAAAAAAAAGACTTAGCACCCATTAAAAAAAGTCGAAAATCCAAAGCAGCGGCTAAATCTAAAGATGGAGGCTCCACTAAAACATCCAAGTCTAAAGAGAAGACAAAACCTAAAGAAGACTCTTCAGGTTTTCAAATCTCTCAACCTCAGAAGACAGGACCTAAAAACTTAGGTCCCTTTTTTTTTCGTAAATATGTGGGCTTAAATTTAGGAATGGTGAAGTACTCAGAAAAGATTGTGGAAGGAACAAAGTCCTCGCAAGAGTGGATGGCGGGGATTAAGCTCACAGGCACGGACTGGATCTTTAAAAACTTTTTGCTGGATATCAACGTGAATGTGCATGTGGGAGCACCTCAGTTTTTTGAAGACTTCTCTACAGATGCGTCAGGCTTTTTGGTGCAGGCCGATCTGACGATGCCTTTTATGTTAAAGCCTCTGAACAATGGTGCGATTTATGGAGGGCTTGGCCCCCTTGTTTCTGCATCATCCTACAAATTCAACTATTTAGGTGAGCAGCGGGATTCGCAAAATGTCCGTCTGGGGGCAGTAGTGATGCTGGGCGTAGGGTATGAACTGGGAGGCTTTGCCTTTCGACTAGAGCCTAAATACTACTGGGAAAAGTCCCGTTATTTTGGGGTTCTTGCAGGAATCCAGAAAAGACTTTAAATTAAGTCCATGATTTCTCGAATCCAGCCTCTTACTGACGATGTGATTGACCAGATTGCCGCAGGTGAAGTGTTAGAGCGTCCTGCTCACATGGTCAAAGAGTTGATTGAAAACAGTCTAGACGCTGGGGCCACGTCCCTTGAGGTCCATGTTAAAAACGGAGGACGGGATGTTAAGATCAAAGATAATGGGCGAGGCATTCTTGCTGAAGATTTAGAAATTGCTCTTTTAAGGCACACTACAAGTAAGCTTTCTAAAATGAAAGATCTTTGGACTCTGAATACTTTTGGGTTTCGAGGTGAAGCCCTGGCCAGTATTGCGTCTGTCAGTCATCTGACACTTAGGTCTCGCGCCAACGGACATAGTGCTTACGAAATCCAAAGCCATTTTGGTAAGATACAGAAAAAAACTGAATCACAACATGAAGTAGGAACTACTTTAGAAATCCAAGGGTTATTGGACAATGTGCCCGCGCGAAAGAAGTTTTTAAAGACGGATGCTTATGAAGTGTCTGAAATTCGCAAAGTAATTTATGCCTACGGATTAAGCTCGCCAAAGACAGAAATTAAGTTTTTCTATAATGACAAATTGGAATTCATTTGGCCTAGTGGGTCCCCTTTATTGTCTCGATTCAAAGACATTTTAAAGACCCAAGACCTTTATGAGTCTGTGGCAGATTATGGAGGGGTTCGAGTGAGGGCGTATTTTGCCCCACCTCATGAGACGGCCAAATCCACACGGAAGATCTGGCTGTTTGTGCAAAACAGATGGGTGCAGGAGCCTAGCCTTTTGGCGGCTGTGCGTGATGGGTTTCAAAATGCCTTGCTCCCTGGTGAATCTCCTATCGGAGCCGTGTTTGTGGATGTCCCGCCTGAAGAGATTGATGTGAATGTGCATCCCACAAAGAGCCGAGTGAAGTTTCAAGACCCTTCAAGCATTTATAGAGCTGTCAGAAACACACTTTTAGATTTAGTGGAGCGCAGTCCGTGGCGACAAGACTTTTTGATGCCCCAAACTGAAGAGCAAGACGAGTTGCAATCCCCCCAGCATGAGTACCAAAAACCTGCCACAGAGACTTCATATAAACAAGAAGAGTTTGGACTCGCGGCTTATCGTTCTACCCCTTACGCGCAGAAGAGACAAAATTCTGATGGTGGTGGTGCTATAGATGAAAGGGGTGCTCCTCTGGGTTGGCCTTCTTCTGTGACGATGACTAGTGCTGCTCCCAAGAGGACACATTTAGATGCTGTAGGGGAGAGTGATACTCCCAAGTGGACGCATTTAAAAGTGGTGGGGCAGGTGGCAAAGACCTATATTGTGACCCAAAACCAAACAGAAATGGTGCTGATCGATCAGCATGCGGCTCACGAAAGATTTTTATTTGAAAAACTATGGACGGCCTTTAAAGAAGGGCGAGCCTTAGAAACTCAAAATCATCTTATCCCTTTAAGTTATGCTCTAGAAAGTGAAGCCTTTATGGAGCTGTTGCTTGCAGAAAAAAGCAATATAGAAAAATTCGGGATTGCCTTTGAGCAAAGTGGTCCCACACAGATAGAGATTGTGGCCACCCCATTGATGTTCAAAGACAGTTCTATTGTTAAAACTTTGGATGTGATGATGGAACAGATGGCAAAACACGGAACCAGTTTTATTTTTGAAGATGTGCTAGCAGATATGTTTGCCACCATGGCCTGTCATTCGGCAATACGTGCGGGTCAAATTTTATCAGTACCTGAAATGGAAGCTCTGCTGGATGCTATGGATGAGTTTCCTACAACTAGTTATTGTCCCCATGGACGACCTGTGTTTGTGAGATATCCATTTACAAAGTTAGAGACTGATTTTTTTAGAAGGGTGTGAGTTTTGAATTGGGAACGATTTTTTGTAGTAGGTCCAACAGCTTCAGGAAAATCTGGCCTAGCACTTGCTTTGGCGCAAAAATTTTCAGGATTGATTATCAATTCAGACAGCTTACAGTTTTTTAAAGATTTAAAAATTGGTACGGCTTATCCTTCAGAGGCTGACTTTGAAAAAGTCCCCCATCATCTTTTTGGAATCTGTGATCTTGAAGAAGAGTTCACTGCGGGTGAGTTTGTAAGACGTTATCATAAATTTGAAGACCAGTTGCTTGTGAGTGACGCTTCAACTTCGTCGGTTTTACCTCGCGTACGTCCGCTTTTGATCGTAGGTGGAAGTGGATTTTACATTCGAGCTTTAGAGACGGGTATGTTTCCTGTGGCGCAAGACTCGATGACCGCAGATTTGCCTCGTGAACACGAGGGTTGGCCCAAAGAAAAGAAGCTAGAGTTTTTAAAAGAGCATGACCCAGAGTACTTGGCCAAAATCGGAGTCAATGATCTTTATCGCATTGATCGTGCCATTCAGTTGTTTCTGGCTGAAGGCAAAACCATGACAGAGTTTCATGAGCACATGCAAGAGCAAAAAAAGAATCACCTCGAAGCTGAAACTGAGGCCTTTGCGTTTAAGTTAGGGGTGTATGTGGAAAGAGATGAATTGTTAGAAAGAGTCAAAGAACGCACACACAAGATGCTCACCTTAGGGCTGATTGATGAAGTGAAGGCCTTGGATGAAAAGGTGAAAAACAAGCAGTGGAAGCCTTTGCAAAGTGTGGGTTATAAAGAGACTTTGGATTTCATTCAAGGCGAAGGTGTAAAGACCCAGGACGAGCTGTATGAACTGATTGTGAAAAACACCATGAATCTTGCTAAAAGACAGATGACTTGGTTTCGTTCTGATCCTGATGTGGTGTGGTTTCATTCACAAAAAGACGAACTCAAAGCCATGTTGTGGATGGAAGAGCAGCTTGAACAATACCTGGATTAAAGGTACAAAACTTAAAACAGGTTAAGTGCAATATGAAAAGTATGACAGGATTTGCGACAGACTTTGTAGAACACAAAACGTCGGGCAAAAAAATAGAACTTAAAATCAAAAGTGTAAACAATCGTTTCTTTGAGTTTCGTCTGCACACGGTGCCTGAGTTTTTAGAATACGAAATTGAGGTGCGTAAACTGGTACAGTCCCAAATTCATAGAGGATCAGTGGATGTGTTTATGTACTACAAAAAAGACACCTCCTCAGATCGCGGAGAGAACACATTTATTGATGCCAACATAGCCGAATCTTTTTTGAAGCAATCCCAAAAGTTAGCTAAAAAATTAAAACTCAAATCAGATATAGAGCTTGCGGATGTTTTAAAGCTTTCAGGTGCTGTGCAGGTGCAGCGACAAGAGATCAAGTGGGATAAAAAAAATATTCTCAAAGCCCTGCAAACTCTACTTACAAGCTTTGAACAGGAGCGTGAGCGTGAGGGCCTGGCCCTAAAGCAGGAAGTGCTTGGGCTATTAACAGAACTTGAAGCCATCCGTGGTCGCATTGAAGCTTTAGCCCAAGATCTGCCCGACGAGGTGCAAAAGCGTTTACAAGATAAAATTAAAAACTTCAAAGAAGATGTAGACCCCATGCGACTGCAACAAGAGATTTTGTTTTATATTGATAAGTCAGACATCAAAGAAGAGCTGGTGCGTTTAAAAGAGCACATCCGTGCGTGCAAAGACCTAGTCCAAGCGAAGAGTCCAGAAGGCAAGAAATTAGATTTTTATGCTCAAGAACTTTTTAGAGAGATGAATACCGTGGGATCAAAGTCGAGTTCTGTAAAAATAACGGGAGAGGTTTTGCAAGGTAAGGCTATAATAGAAAAAATACGTCAACAGGTGCAGAATATAGAATGACAGATAAGATCGTGGTGGTAGCAGCTCCTAGTGGAGCAGGAAAAAATACTTTTATTGATAAAGCACTTGAGATTTTTCCAAATCTTAAGGACGTCATCACTTACACCACCCGCGAAATGCGCACAGGCGAACGCGAAGGATGTCCCTACCATTTTGTCACTGAAGCTAAGTTTAAAGAACTGATTGCCCAAGAGTTTTTTGTAGAGTGGGCCCCCGTGCATGTTTACTACTATGGCACCCCTTGGGACCAAATTCGTGACAATTGGAAGAAGGGCAATGGGGTGATCATGGACCTTGATGTCCAGGGGGCAGAGACCTTTAGGAACAAATTTCCTCAATGCTTGAGCCTATTTATCGAGCCTCCTAGCATTGACGTGCTCAAAGAGAGGATCATCAAACGAGAGGGCAAACTGCCTACGGACATTGATGTGCGCATGCAAAGTGCAGAAAAAGAAATGGCTAGAGCCCATGAGTTCACCCACCGTATCGTCAATGATGACTTTGAGGTGGCTTTTGAGCAGTTTAAAACCATCTTAGACTCCTACTTAAACGGTTGAAATCTTTAATAAACAATGCTACTTAATAGTGCTTTGGAGGTCCTTAATGGCTCGTGTAACGGTAGAAGATTGTTTAGAAAAAGTAGAAAATCGATTCGCTCTAGTGCTTTTAGTGTCTAAAAGAGCCAAGCAGCTGCTTAAAGGTGCTAAGCCCTCCATCAGAAAGGTCAACAACAAGCAAGTGGTCACGGCCCTTAGAGAAGTGGCTACGGGTGCTGTGGGTTTTGATAAAAAGCAATGGGTAGAGACCACTCCTGCGCTTGAGATTGAAAACGATCTTTCAAAAAGAGCTTAAAGTCTAGATTCAGTTTAAGTCCTTAACTCTTTGATTATACTTGAGGATTTTGAAATATTACCGATAGGTAGTTTAATCATGAAGGATTAAATGCAGCCTGAGAACTTAAAGGACAGAAACTATTCTCCAGAAAATATCGACGAGCTGTGCGAGCTTGTTCGCTACATTCATCCCAAAGCAAATATTGAATGGTTACGTCGAGTCTATGAGTACTCAGAAAAGGCTCACGCGGGTCAAATCCGACGCAGTGGAGAACCCTATATCTCCCATCCCTTGGGGGTAGCAGGCATTTTGACCCATTTGCGCATGGACATGGACACCATTGCCACGGGTCTTTTGCACGACACCGTCGAGGACACTGAAGCCACTCTAGAGGACATTCGACAAAATTTTGGGGACTCGGTGGCTTATCTTGTGGATGGGGTCACAAAGATCTCTCAGATGAAGTTTAGAAACACCCATGAAAAGCAGGGCGAGAACATTCGCAAAATGATTGTGTCTATGGGTAAAGACGTGCGTGTGGTTTTAGTAAAACTGGCGGACCGTCTGCACAACATGCGCACCCTGCACCACATGTCTTTTGAAAAGCAAGAGCGCATCGCTAAAGAAACATTAGATATTTATGCTCCTCTTGCCAGCCGTCTGGGGATCAACTGGCTTAAGGTGGAACTTGAGGATTTAAGCTTTAGGTTCTCTCAACCCGAATCTTATTATGCTTTGGTGCAAAAGGTTCAGCAGAAAAAAAATGAACGCGAAAAGTACATCGAGGATGTAAAGCGTGAAATTTCAAAGGAACTGGTTAAAAGATTAAAAACTAAATTTCGTGTTACGGGTCGCCCCAAGCACTTGTACTCGATTCATAAAAAGATGGTCTCAAGCAATATCGAATACGAACAGGTGTTTGATGTTCTGGCCTTTAGAGTGATTGTGCAGACCATTTCTGAATGTTATGAAGCTTTGGGGCACATTCACGCCATTTGGCGTCCTATCCCTGGGCGGTTTAAAGACTTTATTGCCATGCCCAAGGCCAACAACTATCAGAGTCTGCACACTACTGTGATTGGCCCTGATCGCAATCGTTTAGAAATTCAAATTCGCACAGAAGAGATGCACCTGATCGCTGAGCAAGGGATTGCCGCCCACTGGAAGTACAAGGAAGGGGATTCTGTTGGGGGAGGCAGTGGCTCGACGGGGAACTCTATTGAAAAGTTCAATTGGTTGCGTGATCTTGTGGCCTTACACCAACAGACAGACGACTCCAATGAATTTTTAGAAAACATCAAGTCAGATCTTTTTGAAAGTGAAATTTATGTGTTTACCCCTAATGGGGATGTTAAAGAGTTTCCCGAAGGGGCCACACCTATAGACTTTGCTTTTTCTGTGCACACAGAGGTGGGCATTCGTTGCGTGGGTGCAAAGGTCAATGGCAAAGGTGTGCCTTTAAAATACAAATTGCAAAACGGGGACTTTGTTGAAATTTTGACTTCAAAAGTGCAGCAACCCTCTAAAGACTGGCTCAAGATGTGTGTCACCTCCAGAGCCAAAACCAAAATTCGTGCTTATATTAAAACCGAAGAGCGCAAAAAAGCTTTAGAGGTGGGAGCGGCCCTTTTAGATAAAACTTTAAAACGGGCAGGACTCAACCTCACAAAATTGGCAAAAGAGCCCGAGTTTGACAAATTTATGAAAGACAGGGGTTGTAGCACTTTAGACGAATTTAAAGTGCAAGTGGGTTATGGAAAAATTCTTCCCAAAGCTGTGGTGGAAGCTTTTGCTCCCACCACTGTAGAACCCGAGGCTGAAGAGACTTTCATTCAAAAGGCGTTTAAATCTGCGATTCAAAAACGTAAAAAGACCTCTTCACTGGTCACCGTGGATGGGATGGATGAATTCTTAGTGCATTATGCAAAATGCTGTAACCCCATTCCTGGAGACAGTATTATTGGTTTTATCACTCTAGGACGTGGGATCACCATTCACCGTGCGGATTGCCCCAGAGCTTTCGAAATGGATCAAGCCCGTCGTGTAGACGTGGCGTGGAACAAAGGCCCTGATCAAATCCAAAGAACAGTGCGAGTAAGAGTGATCAGCTTAGACAAACGAGGTCTACTGATACGTATGACCGAAGCCTTTAACGCCAGAGGTGTCGACATCCACAACGCCCAAATCCGCACCACCAGAGACAACAAAGCAATATGTTTATTCGACGTCACCGTCAAAGACACCTCTCACCTCGCAGAAGTTATGAACGACCTACAAAAAATCCCAGACGTCATAGGTGTAACCAGAATCGCCTCCACTTAACTTTACTACAGAAGACTCTAGTCCTTTTAGTTGGGGTTTTGTTTTTAAGTATATAATCAAAATGCGAGTTCGGCTTGGCGTGCTTTTGCGAATGCAAAGGCATGCCAAACGTCACTGTCTGAGCATTTTGAATATATACTTAAAAACAAAACCCCAACTAAAAGGACTAGAGCTTCATCCCGAGGCCTGCGCGGATAGAGATCATGCTCGTCTTCACATCGTCACTAGGTGGAATGAGGTTGTACTCGGCTAAGACGGGAATAAAAAACTTATCGTTAATGAACCAGTCAAGGCCACCGCCCACTTGAAAGACCATGGTGCTAGAGATGTCGCTCTTGACTACGGCGTTGGTGTTGCCTGTGTTAAGAGGGAATAAAAGACCTGCGCCTACACCACCCCAAAATCTCATGTTGGAGTCAGGGTTAAAAATATAGCGCCCCCAAATGTCGGCAGCTAAATAGTTGATGGACATCACACAATTGACCACTCCAATACATGTTCTATTGCCTTCTTTGGCCTCAAAAGGTTGTGTTCCCACATATCCTCTAAGGAAGATGTGATTGGTGAGACTGTAATCTCCCATGGCCTTGATACTAATACCACTTCCACTTAAAGAGGCTTTTTCGCCAGTGTTAAAGCTCACATTGGCAGAACTTTGTACCATTCCCAGTACTCCACCCACAGCCAACTCTTTGTTACGTCGGATGGCTTTCTTTTTGCCACCACCCTCATCGTAAGAGTACTGCTCGTAAGCGGCTTTTTTGGCTACGTTTGATTTTTTCTTTGAAGGACGAAGAGCAAGCTCTGCGCCTTTAATGGCTTTTCCTTTGAGCAGCATCCCGATAGCTTTGTTGCCTTGCACTTTTGTGATTCTAATCACACCAGTTCGTTTCCCATTGTAGGTGGTGTAATATAGTTTTCCGCGCTGAACGTTCCCTTTAACTAAAACTTTATTATTTTTAACAGCTGCAACAGAGGCTGCAAAGCTGGGTACGCTAAATAAAAACAGGCTTACAAAAATAAATAAAATCGTTAGATTTTGCGTGCGGGCAAAGGTGGACCTCATGTTGCTCTCCTAAATGGTAAACATCCACCTTTAATTGAATCAAAAAAGATCTATAAGATCAATTTAGAACGGAATTTCTTCGCTACTATCGAAGCTTGGCTCTGGACCAAAGTCATCAAAAGGGTTGGAGTTGGAACTGCCACCACCATAAGTGCTACCAGATGAAGCTCCCATAGAGTCCGAAGCTGAGTTTTGTGCCCCTAAGAATTGGATGTTAGTGGCTACGATTTCCGTGGTGTATCTCTTTTGACCTTGATTGTCTTCCCAAGAACGAGTTTGTAAACGACCTTCTACAAACACCTGACGACCTTTGGAAAGGTACTTCCCACAAATTTCAGCAAGCTTGCCCCAAACCACGATACGGTGCCACTCTGTACGTTCTTGTTTTTGACCATCACGATCCACCCAGTTTTCACTTGTTGCGACACTCATACGAGTCACGGCACTTCCTGTGGATACGGTTTTTGTTTCAGGATCAGTTCCAAGACGACCAATAATAATAACTTTATTCACTCCAGACATAGTTCCCCCTTTGCAATGAAGAGTAGTATATAGTTGTCCTATGGGTTTTTCTGAAAAGCAAAAGCTTAATGCTTAACGCCCAAAATCACCGCAAGGCAATGACAGAAGTCTGCATAAAAAGTGACAAAAAATAGGCAGTTTAAAATTGATTTAAAGGCTGAAAGGACGGAACTCCTCTCGGATAGCCCGAGAGCGAGAAGATGTAACGCGCTCCTCCATCTAGAGTCGCACTTCGCCCACCTTTATTATTCAGTAAAACCGTTCCGATCATGGTGCCTAATTTCGATTCGGCATCTTTATTAAAATTCAGATCAAAATTGAAATCATAGGGGCCAGGGACAAAAGTGATAGAGGCCCCCATCTTACGTGTCGTTAAGTCCATTTGCCCTTTGACCTTGCCATAGATGACATCATTGGGTTGTCCTAGTGCGCCTTCGGTGAGATTCATTTTGCCGTTTTGCAATTGCCCTACAAGGGCTAGGCGTTTGAACTGACCTTCGGGGAGCATTAAGTCCATCCCTTGCATAGAAATCACACTGGGGAGCTCTACATTGGTGCCACTAAAGTTAAAACTTCCACGAGGATGATCTAAAGCCATCAGGTCCAAACGTAAGTCACTTTTGCCAGAAATCTTGCCTGAGAGTTTGGCAGGAGCTTGCATCCAGTTTAGAACTTCACCCACATCTATTTTATCCAAAGCCAGTTCAATGCGAGCCACCTTAGAGTCTTTGTTATTGGAGTGCCCTTGACCTTGGTGAGTGAGAGTGGCGGTGATGTTCCCACCCCAGATGTTTTCCGCACGAAAAGACCCTCCTGGTTTAAGACTTAAAAGACTAAGGATAGAGGGAGTGATGTACACTCGTTGCACAAAAAGTGGTGTGGTCAAATTAGGGGTAGCGATGTACACGTTTTTTGCTGAAATTCCAAAAGGGTAAAGACTAAGTCCGATATCTTCAAAAGACATTTGGACTTGGTTGCGAGTGGCCTTGCTGATTTGGTTAGAGATGATCTCTGAGATTTCACGATAAGGGAACATGACCACAATAAAGATCAACGTAAAGAAGAAGACCAAGAATATTTTAAATTTATGAAATTTAAATACGTTAATAATAGGCTGAAGGATGTAGGTTCTTAAATCTTCCATCAATTACGCCCTCGCCCACGACTTGAACGTCCTGCTGGGGGAGTCTCAACAGGGGCTGTCTCTGGAACTGCAAAGTTGGTGATATAAAGTTTAACATTATGGTAGTGAGGGTCTTCGGAATCGGCCTGCGTGCGAACACCTGTGACGATCAGTGAGTCATTCATGTTTTCAAGTACGCGCATGCTATGGGCCAGTTGTCTGACATTAAGTTTGTTTAAATTGACCTCAAAGGTTTCCACATGGGCTTGGGCTGGAAACAAATTTTGCACGGGTTGGGCGGGTTGGATTTTAATCTGTTCACGAGTCACAGGGACCGACATCAGTCGTCCTTCCGCTTCACTGGTAAATCTGGAAAAGTTAAACATCTCAGGAGAAAAAGACAATGAGGCCTTTTGCTTCTCAATGGTTTTGATTCTGCGGATGATGTCTTTGCGCTCAGAATAATGGTTCATATTGTAGGTGGACTCTTTGAGGCGTTGCAAAGGAATGTTAACGGCAACAAATAAAACTACAAGTACAGCTCCCACTTTTAATAAGGTCTGCTGACGAGTGGGTAGGGTGTAGTAAAACTCTCGGAATCTATTGTAAAGCTCACTCTCCGTCACACGAGACTTCAGTGTGTTTACAGATTCCTTAAGTTGGTCAGATATGTTTTCAAATGCCATCGTGTACTCTCGTTGCTCCTGTTTTTATCTTGGCAGAGGATTTATAACAATTTCGTACTCAAAAGGGGTGCGCCCTTGGCTGTCTTGACCCGAGACTGCGCGTTTAGCAATTTTATTTTGTGAGGATAAAGACTTCAGAGTCTCTTCAAGAGACAGAAGTTGGGCCGTGCTTTCTGCGTAACCTGAAATAAAAAGTTTTTTATCACCAATGTTCAAGGATTCAATGTCAATTTTAAGCCGACCGCGAGGAGGGGCCTTAGCGTGCAGTTCCCGAAGAAAGTAAGACGCCTGCTGGTACTTTTCCATATTTTGCAGTTTAGCTAGAAGATCCTGGCGTTGTTTGGAGTCACGAATGTAGCGATTGAGGTTGCTCACATTGGACTGAGCCTTAGGTAAACCTGTCACTTCACTTCCTACGTCTTTCATTTTCTTTAGGGCCAGCTCAGAAAGTTCATAACTCCATTTTGAACGCATGATTCCCCAAGCCAGCATCAGGATAAAAACCACAGCTAAGAGGCGAAGGGTGTAAGACCATTTTTCAAAAAAGATTTTTAAGTTTTCATTGGAGATAGAAAATTCTTGCTTACGTAAGTCCAAAGCAGGGTTGCGAGGTTTGCGTAAGCCCTCGAGGGCCATTCCTAATGAGGTCATGTGGGCGATCGGAGAATTTTCGGCTTTAAAATTCAGTTCTGGGAACTGATGAACACTGGTGATGACATTGGTGGCAATTTGAAGATGCTGAGTAAGATAAGGTCCTACGTTACGCAGACGAGAAGTTCCACCTAGTAATCCCACTGCGCGCACCTGCACACTGTATTTGCTTTTGATTTCCAGTAAGGAGATTTGCAGTTCCTTTAACAAAGGAATCATAGCCCCCTTAAGAACATTGGATAAACGTCCCAGTTCAGGTGAAGGGCTTTGATCTTTAAGGATCAACACACCAGACTTGTGGAGCATCTGTACTGCTTCTAAGTAATGGATCTTATATTCATTGCAAAGGGCTGTGATCAGATCGTGCCCCCCCCAACTGATCTCGCGACATTCAATCAATTCACCTTCTCGGCGCACGATAAGGGTGGTGGAAAGATGTCCCAAAGTTAAAATGGCTTCCCCTGCGGTGAACTCTTTAGGTGTTAAAGGCTCAGAGCTTTGTTGGGACTGAGGTTGTTCATCTTCAAAGTCAAGATCTTCAAATTCAACAGGTGTAGGATCTTTAAGGGGTGGTGCAAAGACATTGTCAAAAATATTATTCGTAGCAATCCCTTGCACCGTTAGGACGCTGGGATCAATGCCACCATCACTTAGAGTTTGCAAAAGTTTTTTAATATTTTCCCTACGACTGGCTACCGCTAAAACTTCATGCCCATTGGGATGGGTCTTTAAAATACGAATATCATGCAAAGACTCATCAGGGTCTAAGGGCGAAACATCAGCTAAAGCAAAAGGGATGCTCTCTAAAATTTTAAAACGAGGAGCAGGGGGTTGAATGATTTTATGAATGCTTACCTGTCGTGAGGGTAAGCCACAGACATAATTCACTTCTGGGTCCACTGAATAATGAGCGGAAACTTTTCTTAGAATTTCAATGACCTCAATGGCAGTGTCTTTAGTGGGATCGACACTGAGGGGGTACTCCTGCATACTCAGAATAGAGATATGCTGGTTCGAGTTTTTGATCTCGACCACCTTAATGCTGTATGAACCAATGTCTATTCCAACTACTTTCAAATATTTAACCCTCTGTCCTTTAGTATAAGCAGAATTATTCAGAGATTCATTATTGATTTTTAAATAATGCGTTATTGCCTAGACCTAGACCATGGGTTGGCTATCGGGAGCCCTCTAGGCATAATGACACTATGAATTTTGGAGACAAGGGCCGCGCTATAAACAACTCTGTGCTCATTTTTTATGATAGGGATTGTGGTTTTTGTAATGCGTGGGTGAGTTTTTTTTTAAAGCGTAACAAAGGACTATTTTATTTTGCCCCTTTACAAGGCGAAACGGCACGTAGGACTCTGGGGGAACAGAGTCCTTTGCTCCGTAGTTTAAACACTTTGGTGGTGAAAACCCAAACAGATCAAATTTTAATCAGATCCACTGCGGCTCTGTATCTCTTTTCCTTATGTGACCCGCTACTGTCTTGGGCGGCTTACTTCCGTTTTGTCCCTCGGTTTTTGCGTGATGGGGTTTATAGATTCATCTCTTGCACTCGTCATCTTTGGGGGAAAAAGAACTTCTGTGTGCTGCCCACGCTAGAGCAGCAAGTCTACTTCTTAAATTAGGCAGGGAAGGGTCTCAATCAGTGTTTTGACCGTGACAGAGAGAGAGGGGCCGCACCCCTAAACAGTAAGGTAGTCGCCAGCAAACTCTATGCGTATTAAGCTCAGTACACCTTCATAAATACGACAGTGGGTGGTCCTTTGGGAATATTCCGAGGAGTCTTTTGAGTTGCCGCCCCTCCAGTGGTGGGATTGCTGCCTGGAGTTTGGGGGTCGTTACCCGTTCCACTTTGTGGGGCTCCTCCTTGTTCTTTCTCTTCTTTTTCTTTAAGTTGTGCTACGGTGTCGTTAAGCAGAGCATTTTGATCAAAGACATAGGCTTCGATGGTTTTGCTGATGCGTCCTGAGTTGCCCGTGCTTTCAATTTTAAAGTTCGCGACTGCCGAATACACAATAGGAATCTTATTGGGATTAAAACTAGCGTAAGTGCCTAAATAACTTTCTACAAATCCTTTAAATAAAGACTCGTTAAAGGGTCCGTGTTCAGGATCCTGTCGGCGTTTGATCAGCTCCTTAACAATTTCAGGAGTCATATTGGGGTCTAAGGACAATAAGACCTCTTCTTCAGCTTGGTTAATATTCACACCAGGGTTACCCATGATGGTGACATTGGCTTCAAGCACCTGATAGATGTCCTCTTTCATTCCTTGTACGAGCATCATTTCTTCTTTGGTTTTAAAGAATAAATTAGGAGGCAAGTTCTTTTCGCCTAGTGAGGAATAGTAAGACGACTCATCTCCTCCGCGTAAAGATTCGTTGCCTGCATCCATCCAGTCTGTCAGATGATCAATCATCTCTTCGATCTCGTTGATGACGTATTGGCTAGAGAACTCTTCGTCTTCGTTGATCTTGCGTCTGAAGACTTCTAAAAGTTGAGTCTTAGTAGCTTGTGCTAAGGCCTCAGAGGGTGAGGCGAGGTTATTGATGTTAATTTTAGCCCCCATATCTTCAATCATAGGAGCATACTGCACTTTCTTTAAAAAGGTTTCAGCTAAAGCGTCGTTGAGCTGGCTTTGTGCCACCATACCTGCTTCATCAGGAAGTACAGGTGGCCATACAAAGGGAAACTGCCAGAGAATATCTACTTTTTGTGCATAGCCAGCTGCTGCATCTCCGAGTTGGTCCATTTGATTGCGCACCTGTTGGTAGGCCTTAACTCTTAAGAGGCTCACGTCTAAGCCAGCCTTGGCCGCATAATAGGCTTTCAGTTCATGCACATCTTGCGAGGACACAATAGAAACATAAAGTGTTTCTTTTGAGATTTCAAACAGCACAAAACTCATCAAGGCCACAAAAAACACGGCCATCATGATCGCAACACCTTTTTGGTTTTCCTTATTTTGTGAAATCATCTTCCGCCTCCTCCTGTACCACTGCCAGGAAAAAGTCTTCGGGGGGTAAAATTACCTCCGCCTTGGTTGTTTCTTTGCAGGCCTTGCCCAAAAGGGGAGGTGCCGTTTTGAGGAACAATCCCTGGTCCTCCTCCGAGTGGGCTTGTGTTGCCTCCCGCGGCCCCAGGGGCTAAAGGAGATTCAAGAGGATTGCCTTGCGAGTTCATCTGAATGATGGTTTTTACATTCACATTATTAGTAAAGTAAATTGGGATATAACTGATGATATCAAAGGTCTTTTTATTTTGACCTGTTTTATCCAGAGCGCGTTCTATTTCCAGTTCAAGTTGTACGGCTAAAGGTAAAGAGTCACGGGTGACATCGTCTCCGTTTTGGTCTGACATCCATCGTTCAATCCACTCAATATTTTCACCACGCACCCTAAGATATTTAAGTTCAAATCTGGTGACGTCTTCAAGCAAAACGCTGGCATCGCCCCCCACATTGACCTCGCCGTCCAAAAAGTAGGAGAGACGTCGCCATAAACAATTTGTACTTTCGTTGCGATTGGCCCTGCGACGACAGGTGTCGGTGTAATATCCCACCTCAACAAGGTCACTGGCTTTGACGTTTTTGCGAATTTTAACACCACTTACGGAGGTAAAATCAATTTTATTTTTTTCGCCTAAAAATTGGGTGACGATCAGTTCTTCGCGTGGTTCGTAAGTTGGGGGAGGAAGAGGGTTTTGGGGCCCAGTACCAGCACCTTGATCATTGGGGTCAGGATCGCTTCCATCATTGGGATTAGTCTGTTGTGTTTGCCCCTGATTCACTTGGCTTTTCTGCCATTCACGAATGCGTTCTCTTTGGGCTTCGTTGTAAACTGCAATGTAAATATCTCTGGTGTTAAAGGCACGACTAATATCGGATTTGATGATGCGGGCTGCGGCTTTAAGTTCTCTGGACTGCTCCACTTCAATGCGAATCTTTTGACTGCGTTGTGTAGTCGTCTTCATCATTTCGCTGGTGAAGTAACCTAAAAAAGCTAAAATCGTCAGCGCAATCATCAACTCGATCAGAGTAAAACCTTGTAGCGCGCGGAGGGAAGCGTAGGGCTTTGCAGAGGAAGTAAAAAATATAACATTAGGCCCCTTCAAAACCCACCTCCGCTGCTTTCGCCTTGATTTCCTCCACCTAATGCCCCACCCAGTCCTTGTTGAAGACCATTGCCCCCGCCTGTACCAGGAAGTCCCATAGTGAGGTTGCGATCATAATCCACGAAGTAAGTGGCAATATCAAAATTTAGGGGTTCCATATTGCCCTTTTGATAGATCACAGTCACTTTGACTTCTTTGATCGAGGCCACAAGGTAATCTCGGAATTGTGACATCACGGCCACAAGCATTTGGTCTTCACCGTCTGTGTTGACAATAGAGGTGAGGTCAGGAAGTTCAATGTTTTTAGCTTCCCACTCCCAACGATAATCTTCATACCGCGAGCCTTCAAAAGTTCCGCTTTGCAACTGTTCAATAGGTAAGGAAGGAACATCTTGTCCATAACGGGCTTCCACTTCGAGCATTTTAAGTTGTAAAAGTTGAACCACTTCTTCTTTAATTTTAGACTTTTGATAACGGCGCACGTTACCTGACCAACTGCTGGCAATCAAAGCAGATAAAGTGGCCAGAATGGCCACGGCAATTAAAACTTCTACTAATGTGAAACCAGATGAAATTGGTTTTTTTTGAGAAGTACAGGTCACTACTTTTGATCCTCCAGCTCTTCAATATCAATATGCCCGTCAAAGATATTGATGGCTCCAGTCAGTGGGACTGTGGCCAGAGTCCATTTAAGGGCCTCATCATCAGTTTGAACCTGAATGACGGCGAACTCAACTAAGCCTTCAGGGAAAAAATGAATGGCGATCTCACCCTCGGTGAAATCCTCTTTAATCCCTTGCAGTTGAACTTTTTTGACTACGAGGTTTCCAGGAAAATCTTTGCCATTAGGGGGAGTGAACTTCGTATCCACCTTAAAGGGGTTGGTCTTTTGATATTCTTCTTCTTGATCTTCACGCATATCCTTGCGGTTTTGAATGAATTTGAGCCGTTCATCGGGATCATCTAAAAGCACTTTTTGTGGGGCTGTGTCCACCCAATAAAAAGTCCTTTGTGTACGAGGTTCGATATCAAACACCAAACGATAAGTGGCATTTTTTAGAAGAGCCTGATTTTGAATCTCACGCGCCATAAGTGAAAATCTGCGCACTTCCGCACGAATCTCACGGTCGCTTTTAGAAAACATGGTAGGAACTAAAATGGCGGCAATGCCGCCCACAATCAACAGAACAATTAAGAGTTCCATTAAAGTGAAGCCCACAGCGGAAAAGACTTTACTGTTCTTAAACAAAGAGTAAAGCGGGTAAGCTGTGGACTTCTTAAACATGGAGGTCCTTTAACTGTTAGATTTCATCAAAAGAGATGTCTTCGTCATAACCCGATCCACCCTCTTGACCATCTTTGCCAAAAGATTTCAAAACAAAACCGCCACCTTCAAGCTCGTAAATAAAATCTCTATTCCAAGCGTCTTTAAGATCTTTGCCGCCTCTCATGTAAGGTGTAGGGCCCCAGTTGTCGCACACATCTTCGCTAGGTTTTTGTATAAGTTGATCTAAAGAGGTAGGGTATTGGTTGCAATCTCCATAAAAAGATTCAAGAGCAGTAGATACTTTACCCATAGAGATTTTTGTCATACGCACATTGGCTTTGTCTCTTTGACCTGTCACGTTGGGTAATAATAAGGCCATAAGACCGCCTAAGATCACCAGAACGATCATGATTTCGACTAAAGTAAAACCTTGTTGAGATAGTGTGGGTTTGTTTTTTTGCACAGTAAATCCTCCGAGTGTGTATATTATGATAAACTTCATTTTTGTCTTATGTATATTAGCCTGCAAAGTTTTGCATTTCAAACATTGGAACAATGATTGAGAAAACCACGATAGCAATAACGCCACCCATCATGATGAGCATCACAGGTTCTAATAAAGAGGTGAGCCCTTCAATCTCGTTTTTGACTTGAAAGTCATAGGCGTCACTGACTTGGTTGAGCATATTTTCCAGCTCGCCAGTTTTTTCACCCACGTTGATCATGTGGATCACAATAGGGGGGAATTGTCCTGATTTTTTTAAAGGACCCGCAATGGATTCCCCTTCGCGAATGTTTTCGCGGGCTTTGTCCACGGCTTTGGCCAGAACTTCATTGTTCACCACGTTTCTCACTATGGCTAGGGAATTTAGCATAGGCACACCCCCAGCCAGTAGGGTAGAGAGGGTTCGAGTGAAGCGACTCACAGCAATGATACGGGCTAATTTTCCAATGACAGGTAAGTTTAAGACAATGGCGTCCCAAGATTCTTCGCCTTTTGGAGTGCGTTTCCACGAGATGAAGATGGCGACAGTAATACCAATAAGAATCAGCATTCCCAACCAGTTAGCGACAACAAAATCACTTAAATTAAAAACCACTTGTGAGATCCATGGCAGTTCCAGTCCTTCTTCGGCATCAAACACTTCACGCATTTTAGGCACAAGGAACACAAAAAGACCGATCATCACTAGAATGGTAAAGCTGATCATAATGCTGGGGTAAATCATAGCAGACTTAACTTTGCTGCTTAACTCATGCTGTGCTTCTAAAAATTCGGCCAGACGAATGAGAATCACATCCAAAGTTCCTGACATTTCCCCCGCTTCACACATAGAGACATAAATCTTATTAAAAATCTTGGGATACTTTAAAAGTCCTTTATAGAAACTTCCCCCTTCGTTCACAAAATTGCGGATATCTGCAAAAGCCAATTTTAATTTTTGGTTTTCAGACTGTTCTGCAACGGCTCCTAAGGCTTCGACTAGGGGAATGGAAGCTTTAAGCAGTGTAGCCAACTGACGTGTAGTTTGCGATAGGTCTTGAATGTTCACTTTGGCATTAGAGCCAGTAGCCGTGCTGCCTTTGCTTTTCTTTTTGGTTTTGTCTTTAATTTCGCTGGCAAAAATCCCGTCTTTTTTGAGTTTTAAACGAGCCGCACGAATATTCTCAGCGTCAGTTTGGCCTTTGACCGTGCGTCCCTGTTTGTTGATTCCTTTGTATTCAAAAATCGGCATTTAAAGACGGCTCCTTAGGTGTCTACTTGTGTATTAGCGAGAACCTCTTCGATGGAAGTCACACCTTCCATAGCTTTATTGATCCCATGCTCTCTAAAGGTGATCATTCCGTTTTTAATAGCCTGTTTGCGAATGGTTCCCCCATCTTCACGAGTCATGATCAAGGAACGAATCTCATCATTTACAAGCAAAAATTCTTGAATCAAGGTACGACCTAAATAACCTTTTTGATTGCATTGCGAGCACCCTACGGGACGACAGAACTTGGCCCCTATCACATCAGAACGATTAAGTTCTAAAGAGGTCAGCTCAGCATCTGTAGGTTCATAATGCTCTTTGCAATTAGGGCAAAGAACACGCACCAGACGCTGGGCAATCACACCTAAAAGAGAAGTGGCAATCAGAAAGGGTTCACACCCCATATCAATCAAACGGGGAAACACCCCAGAAGAGTCGTTGGTGTGAATGGTCGAGAGCACTAAGTGACCCGTAAGAGAAGCGTTGATGGAAATTTCTGCGGTTTCAAGGTCACGAATCTCCCCCACCATCACGATGTTAGGGTCTTGACGTAAGATGGCTCTCAGTCCTTGAGCAAAGGTCAGTCCAATGCGGTGATTGACTTGAATCTGACCTACGCCATGAATTCTTTGTTCCACAGGGTCTTCGACTGTGACAATGTTTTTATCCACGGTGTTGATCTTTTGTAAGCAGGAGTAAAGGGTGGTGGACTTCCCCGAACCCGTAGGACCTGTGACCAGCATAATGCCGTAGGTCTTTTGCAGCACCTTATCAATCTGCACCAGCGACTCTTTAGAAAATCCTAATTGATTTAAATCTAAAATCACATTGGACCTGTCTTGCAAACGCATCACGATGCGCTCTCCGAAAGCGGTGGGCACGGTACTTAAACGCACATCAATGTCTTTTCCCGCAAGTTTTAATGGAATCCGACCATCTTGAGGAAGACGCTTTTCTGCAATGTTAAGGTTGGCCATCACTTTAATTCTAGAGGTGATGGCATTTTGCAATTTTTTGGGTGGCTTAAAAATATCAAAGAGCACACCATCAATACGAAACCGCACTACCATGTCTTTTTCGTAGGGTTCGATGTGAATATCTGAAGCCTTTTCTTTGACGGCACGGAACAGTAAAGAGTTGACCAGTTTGATCACAGGCGCGTCGTCTTCGTCAGCATCTAAAAGATCAATCACAGGATCATCAAGATCATACTCTTCTTGAGCAATATCCTCTAAACCTTTGAAGTTAGCCGTACTTTTTTCATAAACTTTGTTGATCGCCTCTTTGATCACAGGGCTTGTGGTCACAATAGATTTTACGGGACGACCAAAGATCACTTTAAGATCATCTAGAACGCGATAGTTTAAAGGATTGGACACCAAAACTTTAATATGTGTCTTCTCGTCTTTAAAAGGTAAAACTTCATGGGTTTTGGCGAAGTTAATAGGAATATCGCGTACAAGATCAGCAGAAATGTCGTTGTACGGAATGTCCTCCATATATTCAAAATTTAATAGACCACAAAGTTGTTTGACTATTTCGTCGGCAGTTTTAAGTGATTTGCCTTCGAGTTCATTAAAGAGAGTTTGCCCATTAGCAAGACGAGTCCTAAATAAGGAGTCTAGCTGTGTTTTATTTAAGCTAGTGCTTCGGAGCAAAATTTGATCAAGGGACATTTTGGCCATAGGGCTATTGTGTCTTAATTCTTCACAAAAGAAAAGCCCCTACATGTGTGACCAGAATGGGACCAAAAAAAAGTAACACGACCATGGTCTGGTGTAACTTAAAACTTTTTTTACTGGCAATAAGTTGGTAATCTATTTGGGAGTGTAATACTAAAGTTTGAGAGAAACTTTTGAGGCTTTAGACATTAACAACGAGGCGCGCATCTTTGAGTAAAACAAAAAGACCTCCTTTTGAAGGACTTTACATTTATATATTTCTTATTCTGCTCGCATTTGTTCTGGCAGATCTTGCTGTCATTCGTATGCAAATGTATTTGGAAGGTCAAAAGTCTCCTGCCACAGGCGCTGGTGCCAGCATGAGAATGGCGGGGGGGCCTAGTCAAAGAACACCCACACCACCTGATAAGTACAGAATCATTCCTGATCGCAACCTTTTCAATGCTGATGGCTTAATTCCTCCTCCTATTGGAGCGGGTGATGGAGGACTTGAGGTTGATAACGAGTCAGGTCCTGTGAAAACAGATTTACCAATTCAATTACTAGGAACCATTGTGCATGCAAACCCCTACAGGTCTATTGCCAGTATGCTTTTGCAAGGAGAGAGTGAACCCGATGCCGTCAAAGTGGGCGATCCTTTAAAGGACTTAGCTGAAGTTTTAGGAATCTTTAGACGACGAGTGGTCTTTAGAAATTTAAAAAATCAACGCTTAGAATACATCGAGATCCCAGAAGATCAGATCATTGCAGAACGCAGTAAAGCTCCGAAGATGCCTGTGATGAATGCAGGTGGACCTAAAATTGATCGCAAGGGCAATGAATTCACAGTGAATCGTATGGATGTGAAAAATCAGTTGGACGATTACATGAGTCTAGCACGTACAGCTCGAGCGGTTCCTCATATTGATCCGCGTACAGGCGAGATGACAGGCTTTAAGATCACACGTATGGCGCCAGGCAGTCTGTTTCAAACTTTGGGATTGCAACCTGGGGATGTGGTCACGGGAGTGAATGGCGAAAACATTTCGTCAGCCAATAAAGCTTTAGAAATTTTTGGAATGTTAAAGAACCAGGTTGATTCTGTGGATAAGGTTTCAATCAGTATTCAGAGAAACGGCAGTAACCAAGAATTGAGTTATAATGTTTCGGATTAGGAGGATCCAATGTTAGCCAAAATGTGGATGTGCGCTCTCAGTGCCATTGTTCTGTTCGTGGGGACAAGTGTGTCTCACGCACAATTTAACGATCCTAATCAATATCGACCAGATACGGAAGAGGCTGCTGTGCCCGTGTCACCAGGTGGTGTACCTCTGAGCCGCGCCCATCCTGAAGACATCACGGATAAAAATTACCCTGATCTGATTGAAAACTTTGATTATCCTGATGTGGACATCAGAGACCTAGTGAAGGTGATGAGTGAACTTACAGGGAAAAACTTTATTGTTGACCCTACGGTGCGCAGTAAAAAGATCACCATCATTGCCCGTTCCCCGATCACTGTGGCTCAAGCCTATAAGGCCTTCTTGTCGGCTTTAGCGATTAACCAGATCACAGTGGTTCCTAGCGGACCTTTTTTAAAAGTGGTCAATGCCAAAGAAGCTCTTAAGGACAGCATTGAGACCTATTCTGGGGCTTACTTTCCGAACTCGGATCAAATGATCACAAAGATCATCAAGCTTCGTTATATTCCCGCCTCAGAGTTAGATAAAAGTTTAAGATCTTTATACTCTAGAGACGGTGACATTAAACCCTATGAACCCACCAATTCTTTAATCATTTCGGATTATGGTTCTAACGTGGATCGTATGGTGAAAATCATTGAACAGCTCGATGTTCCTGGGTTTGAAGAAAAGATGGAAGTGGTCCCGATCTTGTATGCTGTGGCCAAAGATATTGCTGACCTGATCAATGACATCATCAATAAGGGTGAGGGTAACAATAGATTTGGTGCAGGCGGGGGAGTGCCTAGATTCCGTCGAGCAGGAAACCAAACCGACAGTGGAGTTTCAAGTTCTGTGAACCTGTCTTTTGTCACCTCTGATCCACGTACTAACTCAGTGATTGTTGTGGGGAACCAAGAGGGTATTGGAAAAGCGAAAGGTTTGATCAAGCAATTGGACTTCAGTATCAATGCTGATGCCCAAGGTGGAGTGTATGTGTATTACGTGAAGCACTCCAATGCTGAAGACATTGAAAAGACTTTAAGTGGTATTGCTGAGGAGTCTAAAAAAGTTGCAGAAAAAAACACTCCAGGTCGTAACGCTAATAACAATATGATGGTCTTACCAGAAACAGCTCTACCTACATCTTCTGCGGCGATCTTTAAGAATGATGTGGTAATTCGTGCAGATAAAAACACCAACAGTTTGATCATCACGGCTAGCAAGCAAGACTATGAGCGCATTTCAAGCATTCTGTCTAAGATTGATATTCCTAGAGATCAGGTGTTTGTGGAAACCATCATTATGGAAATTGACTTGAACAAAACCCGCGAAATTGGGGTGAGTGCGTTCAACTTGATTCCTGGTGAAAAGCAACCCGATGGCTCACAAAGTATTGTGGCTCGCCAAGGATTCCAAGGAACGACGAATGCTTTAGCTGAGATTTTAGATCCTACGAATAACCCTTCAGGTGGGGGTGTGTTCACCTTTGGCGCTGGGACAGAATTTTTATATAAAGACCTTGCTACAAATAAACTTTTCTCTGTGACCTCTATTCTGGGTTTAGTTAAAATGATTCAGACTTCAAGTATTGGACATGTTTTGTCTACGCCTAAGATTGTGGCTATGGATAACGAGAAGGCCGTGATTGAAGTGGGACAGGAGTTCACCATTAAGAGTGGGACAACAACCATGAACAACATGGTTCAAAACAATATTATTTCTAAGACGGCAACAATCAAACTGGAGATTACACCTTCTATTAACCCAGGTTCAGACAGTGTGCGCTTAAAGCTCAATCAAATTGTCGATCAACCTGGTGGTGTGGATGAAAACGAAAACCGAATCATTGAAAAGAAAGGGATTGAAACCAATATTGTGGTGAACAATTCTGACACCGCCGTGCTTGGGGGACTGATCAATGATGTGGACGCCGTGGTCACCAGTAAAGTTCCTCTGCTTGGAGACATTCCCATTTTAGGTTGGCTCTTTAGATCGCGTAAAGTGACAAGCAGTAAAAAGAACCTTGTGGTGTTCATCACACCTAAGATCGTAAAAAACCCTGCGGTCATGCAAGGTTTAGTCAAAGAAGAGCTTGATAAACGTATTGACTTTATCAAAAAAGAAGCTCGTGGTGTGGATCCTTACGGAGCCAAAGTGGATGAGCTGAGCCGAGTGGCCAACCCCTTAAATCCTAATGACAATTGGGATGGGGAAATTCAAAACACTCCAGACAATACAGACATCCCTTTTGATGAAGGTACTTCTGATGATGGTTATCAAGACGAGGATTTTGAAGACTTCTTTTCTGAATCTCCAGGAGGGGAGTCCTTATAAATCTAGCACTCAACGAAGAGCGTTACTAGATTTTGCGGTAAAGGTTTGATCAGCATCGTTTTTATAAATCTAGCTCTCTGAGAATACGCTTTACTGTAAGCTCTTCAATCCAGAGATTAAAAATTTCACAAGCTTAAGAAGGCCTTTGTTTCAAAGGCCTTCTGTCATATTATGGGTCAAGTAAGAGGTTATAAGAGGGCGACTTAAGCTCTTATTTCAGCCTCAAGATGCTATTTTGGTTGCGGGGAGAAGAACATTGAAGGATACGGCTGTCATATTTGGTGATAAAGTCTTTATGAAGTCCTCTTTGATTCGCCAAAACCTTGTAAGAATTCCAGAAATTTATGACTATTTAAGCAAAGCCCAAAAAGTCTGGGACAGATTACAGGGTGTAAAATCTTTATCTTTTCATAATGCTTTTTATCGTAGCGAAGAGTTTTTTGAATCCCATAAAGAGGTCTTTGATCTTTTGACTGACATTGTTCAACTGGGAATGCTGTGTCGTTTAGAGGCTAAAGGGTTAAAATTCAAATACGTGGTTTCTTCTTTAGATAATACCAAAGCCGATCTGGTGTATTTAAAAAAGTTAAGTTTCGAAGAGATGGTGCAAAAGAGTTCTGCTGTGAAAGCGTATTCTCAAGAAGCACAAAATAAAATCAGACTCATTGGTCTTGCCCCTAGTAAATCCAATCAGTATCGTATTTTTAGAAAATCAGACTGTGGACTTAAATTATTGGAAATCAGCACAGATATAAATCAAATCGTGGAAAGCCATCTTGAAAATGCAGACATTTATAATTTAAGTTTAGGTCACTCTACACAGATTCAAACTCTCTTAGATCAAAACTCTGTTCCGATTTTTGATTTCGCTCAAACAAATGGGCAAATGCCAGAATTCACAGAGAGCTTGATTCTATAACTTTGTTCACAGAGAGCCTCATTCTTTAATTCTGTTTTAAGCAAAAGTGAGTGCCTCAAATTCTGGTGTTGGTGCCAGCCAATAAGATTTTAAAAATTCTGGAGGGTTCTCCTGTGGAGGCAGGATCAAATAAAAATCCATAGGTAGGCCCCCGTACATAAAACACTTTGGCGGACGAGAGATCAAGTTCCCCGCAAAGTGAGTATAGCTGATGATCTCTTTTTTCTTGCGGATAAATTTATATACGTGTCGAAGTAAGGTCTCAAAAATATCCTGATTGGAAGCCTCGATGTTAGACAGATATAAATTGGGAATAGGTTGATTCTTTTTAGGGGGTGGAGTGGCCAAATTGAACCAAGAAAAGAACCTTTGGATATAGTGATAGTTTTCCACTTCAGGGGTGACCTCTAACATGATGTCAGAGCGATAATGATCCAGTTCAAGAGGTAAGAAATGCCCTACAACGTGCTCATTAAAATCCAGTGCAATCCAAAATGAATTGCGATCGTGAGAACCTTGCTCGATCAGTTTTGTGAGTCGGTGTTCATCCCACACTTCTTTTAGCTGACGCCCCAGTTGCTGTCTGTTGGTGAATTCTAAAATCTGTGGAATGTCTGAGAGAGTCGCTTTACGAATATGCACGGACTTCAAAGCTTTGGAACGCCAAGGAATGCGCCCGTGTAGATTGATGTAACTGGCTTTACGCACAAGATAAAAACGAGGCATCTCATCTCGCAATTTGACTGCTTGTCTGAATCTACGAACTTCTGATCTTAAAGAGTGAAATGTAAAAGAAAAAATATATTTGCAGTTATGCTTTTGCATGCTTTCAGTAAACTGCGGTAAAAGATTTTTAGTCCAAAGCAGAGTGGATTTAGCATCGGGTTTGACCCTCATAAAACTGGTGACTCCCACATTTTGCTCTTCACCTTCGATGATCATTTTTTTAAACAACAGAGACCCAACTGCACTCACACTGTCTTCGTGACTTAAATACCATGTTTCATGATCGGGACTGACCATATTTAAAAAATTTTGGTAACCCTGATTGAAGGTGTGTTTGATGCCAATAGGAGGTGGGGGAACCACTTGGTGACTTAAGAACTCTTCCACGCGTTTGTAATCTTCAAATGTCACCGCTTTTCGAATATCCATGAATTTAGTCAGCTCCCCACAATGTTTCGGCCACCTGAGCTTGAAAGTTGATATATCTCGCCAGCACAAAGCAGTAGTCGCTTAAGCGATTGATGTAAGCGATCCATATAGGTTTATGGTCTTCGATGGAATAGATCAGACGTTCCGCGCGTCGACATACAGTGCGGGCGATGTGTGCACTGGCAGCCGCAGGATGTCCACTAGGGAGAATGAAGTTTTTAAGCGCAGGCAGACTTTGATCCATAAGGTCGATCTGTTGCTCTAGGTTTTGGACCAGCGCAGAGGAAAAGTCGGCCAGCTGAAATTTTTGACGATGTTCATCTGTGGCACAAGCAATGTGACTGCCCAATAAAAATAATTCGGATTGAATGCGTTTAAGAAGGTCGTTGATCTCGTGGGGCCACGATGCTGAAGAGGTAGTAGGAGGAGAAGGTGGTGGGGGTGCCACGGATTGTTGCAGCTCACTCCTGACTTTGCCAAGCCAAGAATTAAGCTCATCCACCGTTCCATAGGCTTCAAGTTTGATGTGATTTTTAGGAACTCGGCTTCCACCCAGCAGTGAGGTGGAGCCTTTGTCGCCCGTTTTGGTATAGACTTTCATATTCCGCCTTTTGTTTTTTAACACTGATACTTTTGCTAGCTTACAAAAGTGCCCAAAAACATCAACTTCTAAAGATCATTTTAGCACAAAAGCTCCCATCTTTTAATGACACGCTTCTCAGTCGTGGACCTTGGCTCATTCCATCTTTTCGATCCCCTAAACTTAGTGTAAGGTGACCTAGTTTTAAATTAGAAAACCCCTGTGGGACACGTAGGAAGGTCATGATGAAGGATCTCAGATTATTTTTGTCTTCTCCTCACTCAGGAGAAGCCGTACCTAAAGAAGTCACTTGGTTACAAGATCTAAACGAAACGGTTTTAATGTGTGATGTGGATCGTTATGTCGATCAGCTTTATCGTCCTGTCCTACAAAAATTAGATTTGCCTTTGATCTGTGCACGTTGGCATCGTTATTTTTCTGATGCCAATCGCTTACCTGGGGATGTGGATCAATCTACAGTCAAGGGACATGCAAATCCTGCGGGGACTTTTCCTTCGGGACTCATTTGGCAAGTGACTACAAAAGGCGATGTGCTGGTAAAAGAACCCATTTCGCCTGAGTTCTATGAAAAACTTTTACAGAATTATTATTCTGAATTTCATAATGATGTGAAGGCCAAGTATGCGCAGTTCTTTCAGGATTCTCCAGATGAGAGAGTTTATCATATTGATTTACACAGTATGCCTTCAGTGGGCGAACCCACAGGTCGCATTCATCGAGACCCTGGGGAGCGTCGCAAAGAGATTGTAGTGAGTGATCAAAAGGGTCAAAGTGCGGCTCCTGAATTTGTGAAATTGATTATTGATTCTTACTCGCAAGCAGGATTTGATGTGGGATATAATTGGCCATATTTTGGGGGACGTGTTACCCAAACTTATGGTCAACCCGAGCAAGGACAGCATTGTGTGCAGGTCGAACTGCGTCGTGATTTGTACATGGATGAAAATACAAAACAAAAAAATGAAGGTTTTACTAAGACTCAAGAAAAGTTAGCTCAGGCTATAGAATTAATTTCTCAAGGGATGAAGGATATTTCTTAATGATCAAATGGCTAGAAAAGATTTTTGATTTTATGGCCTCCATTCGATTGGCTGTGGTGGTGATCTTAGGACTGGGTGTGATCTCTGCCATGGGGACCATCTATGAATCTTTGTACGACAGGGTCTATGCACAAAAATTGATTTATCATTCCTTTTGGATGTGGATGGTGTTGGCTCTACTTGCGGTCAATATTACCGCCGTTCTTTTTGATCGCTGGCCATGGAAACGGCATCATGTGGCTTTTGTTCTGGCTCACGTGGGAATTTTGATTTTGTTATTTGGTTCGGTGCTGACTTATGTGTTTGGAATTGATGGCAGCATGATTTTAGAGGTGGGCGGAAAAAATCGTTATGTGCTTTTGCAACAAAATGAGTTTTCTGTTTACACCTCTATGGATGGTAGCGAGTACTCTTTGCTCCACCAAGAGCCTGTGGACTTCTTTCACCATAAATTTTCTAAAGCTCCTTACAAAGTTAAACTCTCTGAAGGCGATCTTGAGGTCCTAGCTTATCATCATTTTGCGATTTCCCAAAGAGACCTTGTGCCTGGACAAGCTTTGCCCGAACAGAGCGTGGAGAGTTATACTCCTGCTGTGCAATTTCTGCTTGAAGGCTCAATGGCCAATCAATCGGGTTGGTTATTTAAAGATCGTAAAAACTTAAAAGATAATTTTCAAATGGGTCCAGCCAGTGTGACTCTTGCGGGTGCCGACTATGAACGTACAGATGAAAATGAAATCATCTTTAGAGCCAAAGGTGATGAGCTGTTCTATGAAGTTTATCAAAAAGATAAGTCTAAACCTACCTCGACAGGAAAATGGCAAGAAGGCCAAGTGATCACCACAGGGTGGATGGATTTTAAAATTCGTGTGCTTAAGTTTTTACCTACAGCAGATGTTCGCACCATCTATACACCGCGCGATACTTATTCAGCCGTAGCCGTGAACGCCATCAAGGTTCGCTATAAAGGTGAAGAGTATGACATTGGGCTAAATGCTCCTTTAAAAATTTTTGAAAAGGACAGAGTCAATGTGATTGTGTGGGGCAGTTTGCGTTATGACATTGGCTTTGACATGCACCTGCAAGATTTTTCTGTAGGCCGCTATCAAGGGACCAACAGAGCCATGACCTATGAGAGCACGATCTCTATTGATGCTGATCCGCAGACTCATGTGATCTCTATGAACGAACCTTTTAAAAAAAATGGACTGACATTTTATCAATCCAGTTTTCAAGAGGATGAAACAGGAAGACCCACTCATTCTGTACTTTCTGTGAATAAAGACCCAGGTCGAAGTTTAAAGTATATAGGCTCTTTGGTGATCTTTTTGGGGATCATCATGCTATTTTGGTTTAAAGATGTTTATTTTAAAAAAAAAGTAGGTGAGAAATGAAAACCGTTTTATTTAAAATGGTCATGACAAGTCTTTTAGTGTTAGGTGCGCAGTCTGTGTTTGCCGCCTCTCCACTGGATGAATTGGCCATTCAAGATAAGGGACGAGTCAAACCTTTGCAGTCTTTTGCTGAAGAGACCTTGCAGTTGATTCATGGAAAGCGAACCATTAAACCCCATGACAGTAAGGATGCAAAACAAGCTAAGGTTAAACGCGAAGCCTCTGAAATCTTACTGACTTTTATGCTAGCCCCAGAACAGTGGATTCAAAATAAGATCATTGTGGTGGACAATTTAAAATTAAAAAAAGCACTGGGGTTTGAACTTGATGAGAAATACTTTTCTTTGCAAGACGTTCTGTCTTCCAAACATTTACAACCTCTGGTGCAAGAGTTAGACAACAAACGAAAAAACGAAGAGACTCTAAATCCTTTCTTTGAAGCCTTACAAAAATTAGAAGCCCAAGTGGGATACATCCGTTACATTCAATCAGGAGAGGCCTTTCGTTTTGTGCCTCCCAAGACAGGTGACACCTGGCTGCATGTTCATGAACTAGAGCCTGAACTGCAAGAGAAGTTTTCAAAAGTGCTTGCGATGTTCATCGAGTACATTTCCAATAAAGTTCAGCAAAACGATCAGGTCGAAAGCAGCCGTGTGGCACTGACGGCAGCAGTTAAGGATTTTAAAACAGCGGCTCGCGCTCATAATCCTGAAGTGTATCCCAAAGAAAAAATCTTAGACTATGAACTGACTTATAATAAATTAAGACCTTTTCGCTTAGCTTGGATTTTTTATTTGGTCGCCTTTTTAGGGATTCTCTTTTCATGGACTCTCAATCAAGAGTGGCTTTATAAAATCAGCTGGGTCTTTTCTTTTATGGGTTTAGGCGTTCATGCTTATGGTTTTGTCTTAAGGACTCTAATTTCGGGAAGAGCACCTGTCAGTAATATGTACGAGACGGTCATTTGGGTGCCACTGGGGGCTATGGTTTTTGGAATGATCATAGAGATGTATTTAAAAAATAAGTTTACGATTTTAAGTGCAAACCTTGCGGCTTTTTTAGGTTTACTTGTGGCGTCTTTGGCTCCTACAATTTTAGATCCTAGTATTCAGCCTTTAGAGGCCGTACTTAGAAGTAACTTCTGGTTGAGCACACATGTGACCACCATCACCATCAGCTATTCGGCCTTCTTTTTGGCTTTTGTTTTGGGTGACATCAATATGGTGTACTTTATTTTAAGTCCAAAAAAATGGGCCAAGAGAATCCGAACCATCAACGATTCGATTTATCGAAGCGTGCAGATTGGAGTGTTGCTTCTTGCTATAGGAATCGTGCTAGGTGGAGTTTGGGCCGACTACTCTTGGGGTAGATTTTGGGGCTGGGACCCAAAAGAGACGTGGGCTTTGATTGCCCTATTGGGTTACTTAGCGGTCTTGCACGCTAAGCTTGTGGGCTGGGTGAAGCAGTTTGGAATGAGTGCTTCAGCAGTTGCGGCCTTTTCTTTGGTGATCATGGCCTGGTATGGGGTCAACTATGTTCTAGGGAAAGGCCTTCACTCCTACGGATTTGGCGCAGGAGGTGTAGAGTATGTCAGTGTCTTTATCCTTTTGCACTTTTTGCTTGTGGGCTTTGCTTGGTTTATTAAAGAAAAGCACATCAAGGCGTCGTAGAGACTCCATAAGGACTTGGATCAAAATTGTTCCATGGTGACTCTGAAGTCTTTGAGCGCTCTACCTTAAAGAAGCCTTCTTCGGCAGGTGTGACTTGCGGTAAAATCAGTTCAGGCAGGTGAGCACTGGCCCCAAACTGTGGAGCTTCACGGTACTGAAATTTCAGCTGCATCTGCTCGCGGCTGTCACTTTCTGGAAGTTGCAGTTTGATGGCAAATCTTTGAGTGTTGGGGTTATTTAACTGGTAACGATTCAAATCAGATAAAGAGTCTTGTGTGGGGTTCAGCTTACTTTGTGCCTCAATAATTTTTCCCATGTTTTCTCTAAAAGCCTGTTCGGATTTAGACTGTAAGCTTTTATCCACGAGATGGCCTAAATCATATTTGGTATCAAAAAAGTCTTCACCACTGTCTTCCTCTTTTTTGATGGGAGTTTCGTTATCCATAAACTCACCTTTATCTTTTAATAAAGCTTTGTCTTGGGGACTCAGTGGGGTGGTGCCTTTGACTGTAGTGATAGGGTCTGCTTGAACGATCAGTTTTTTAGGCTCGCTTTTTTTAAGGGGTCTGGTCTGCGAAGGTTCTTCTGCATTGTCGGTGGGTTCAGACTGGTCTTCGTCAAAGGGTAAGGTGTTTAAGGGAGCTTCATCAGTGGTGCGCCCTGTGTCCCTAAGTGTTTCACCAAAACGGGTATTCATCCAGTCACTCAGCCAAAACCCAAGGGTGAGGGCTAACATAAATGC